>JAISAE010000035.1 GCA_031266875.1 Treponema sp. | reverse complement strand
GCTTCGCCATTGGATAAGGATGCCGAAAAAAAACAATCCACGTTAACCACACCGCAAGACTTTGACGTACTTCTTAACGGGAATCAAGCCATATTGTCTTGGAATGTTGTAAGCGGAGCCAGTGGATATAAGGTAAATTATGGTACCAGTAGTTCTTACGGTTTCTCTGCTACCACAACGGAGACAACGTTTGTTATTTCTGGCCTGAAATACAGTACCACCTACTATTTTGCGGTACAGGTGAAAAATAACGACGAAGTCAGTGATTTATCGGAACCCGTTAAACTAACAACACGATCAGGCGGTGTGTTTGTTGACTTACCGGAAGAATTGCTCGCGCCCATTAAGGCTGATAGATCAGATGAAGACCTTGAAGGAGTAGAACCATTTGATTATAAGGTCTTTAACCATGAATGGGCGGCATGGAAAGGGCAAGCACAAGATTATCACTTTGTTCAACTCCATCAGTGTGGAAGGTATTATCTGAGCGCGGAAGATTTTGTACAACAAAGTATCGCCGGGGCCTATTACAAATTATCGGATGAGGATAAATCCTATATTACAGCGTATACCATTTCAGATATATATGAAAATATCGAACGAATATGGAAAAAAATGGAAAAGAAAAATAGCGTACAGCTATTTTTAATTAAATACAATACCGAATTCCATTATCCGGAATATATAAGGATAGGGAATTATAAAAGCAGTGGATATGACTATACAGTTAAAATTTATATTTTTACTGGAAACGAACTTGACTCCTGATGGGACGTAGAAAATCAACGCCCGACATCCTTGTCGGGCGCTTCGTAATTGATTTTCGCATCGCCTAACAGCCGGAACGTTAGGCGCGATTTGGGCTATTGACAAAAAAATATAAATTTGAGTAATATAACAAAGGAGTAATTATGGAACGGCATTTTTGCACATCAACGTATATATACAATCAAAAAAATAATAAATTTCTATTTATAAAACATAAAAAATTGAACAAATGGTTAATGCCTGGTGGACATTGGGAAATAAATGAATTAACGGATGAGGCTGCATTAAGGGAAGTGTTTGAAGAAACAGGTCTTATTGTTACATTAATTGGTGAAAGGCTTCCGAGAGAGACGGATCAGGTACGTCCGTATGGGATTCAACGTAATGTTATAGAGAAAGGCAAACATGAACACCTTGATCTAATATATTTTGCTGTTTGTGATGATGAAAAGTATATACAAAACGTTAGGGAAACAGATGGGATCGGCTGGTTTACGATCCAGGAAATAAATCAAGAAACATTTGATACATTTGAACACTGTAGAAAATGGTGCAATTATTTTTATAATGAAATTAATAGTTTGGTTAAAAGGTAGAATGTATATGCTGAAAGAATATTTTTATGAAATCAATAAAAATAAAAACAGTATAAAATGCTGTCAGGAAACGCAAATATTCACAAGGGAGAAAATAAATTTTGGTTATAATACGCAGGAAGAAATTATTAATGATTTAAAAGATGAACTGAATGAATTGTATATAGAAATGAAGAAAAATGACGTGGAAAGAATAAAGTCGGAAATAGGCGATGTGGTATTTGTTTTATGCAGTTTATCAAATATTTACAAAATAGATTTAGAGGAAGCGTTAAAAGAATCAAATACAGAATATCAAGAAAGGCTCATATACATAGAGAGTAGGCTAAGGAATGAAAAATCAAACAAAAATATAACAAATGAATTATGGAAATAAGCAAAAAACAGAAGTAAAAAATAAAAACGCCCAACTGCGCCTCAATAGGCCTGTTTACGCTTCGCCGCTAAAGCGTCTCGGGCTGCGGCTTTGCTAGGTCACGGCTTTGCCATTCCAACGAAACCTCCACCACATTTTGTCGGCTATAGTCTTTACCATGCAAAGCTTTTATTCGGACCGCCAAAACGCCATAAACAGCCGGAACGTTAGACGACATTTTGCCTTACATTTGTTGTAAAAATGGGTTACATAAATATTAAAAACAATATAAAATATCTTTGGAGGATAACATGAAATATGATAATAAATTCTGGGAATATCTGAATAAATTGGTCAAAGAAAATGAAATAATTATCGACAGGCCAAAAGGGACAAAACATCCAAGATACAATGATATTGTCTATGAATTCGATTATGGATATATCAATAATACCAAAACAACAGATGGAAATGAAATAGATGTATTTAAAGGTTCATTGCATAATAAAAATGTAAACACAATTATTTGTACAATAGATTTGTATAAAAAAGATATTGAAATCAAAATATTGATCGGGTGTACCGTTATCGACAAAATAAAAATATATGATTTTTTGAACAGCCATGAATCAATGAAAGGAATAATGATAGAAAAATATATATCGACAAATAATGTGGAAAAGACGATTATCCCAATAGAAAAAAGTCATGATTTTGCAGAGCTTTTTGAAGTATTTGAAGATGTGGTCGGAAATCCGACTGAGGAAAATATACGAAAAAAGATATTGGAATATGAACAAAATGATGAAAAAACATTATACGGATATTTTTCGGATAAAAAATTAGTTGGAATAATAGGGGTTAAAAGGAATACTGACGATATAGAAATATTGGATTTTGGAATACATCCTGAATATAGGGAAAAACATTTAGGGACAGAATTAATGGATTTCATAAAAAAAGAAAACAAAACGATGCATTTGACGACTGATGATGATGCGATAGTATTTTATAGGAGGTATGGATATAACTATACAGAATATTATGAAGAAAAATATCAGTGCAAAAGGTATAACTGCGTATATAAACAATAGTGATCTAAAAAAGGCAAAACATCGTCTAACAGGTCTGTATATGCTTCGCCGCCAGTAGGCGGCTCGGCCTCCGCAACGGCTAGGTCATTCCGCTTCGCTCCATTCCCACGCCTCGCTTCACCCATATTTTGCCAGCCCTGGTCTTGCTACGCAAGCCCTTATACGGGCTGGCAAAACGTCGCATACAGCCGGGACGTTATGCGACATAGGGGCTAAAATTCTTTGTAAAAATATGAATAAAAACATGGTTGACAAAATAAACAAATTCATTATAATTATTCATAAGGAGAAACAAATGATTGTAAGATTTGCAGAAGAAAATGAATTGGAAAAATGGAAAATAGTTGCAAAAGACGTTGCGGAAATATTCGGCAATCCTACAATGGATAAATATCCGGAATTTATAGATTATGCACAAAGAAAAATAGAACAAAAAGAGGCAATTATTGCTACAAATGATGAAAATAAAGAATTTTATGGATTTATTGGATTTTCAAAACATTATAATAGGATAACATGGTTCAGAATATTGGAAAAACATCGAAACAAAGGTATTGGATATAATTTGTTGGAAAAAGCGATTAAAGAATTGGATAAAACAAAAGAAATAACAGTAGAAACATATAGGGAAAACTATATACCCGGTAAACCTGCAAGACACATTTATAAAAAATTTGGTTTTAAGGAAACGGAAAATAATTTATATGATAATTTTGGCAATGAAAGATGTAAATTAACAATATTTCCAAGTAAATAAGAAAGAAATAATACTAAAGAACGCCCAAACTGCACATAACAAGACTGTTTAGGCTTCGGCGCCAGTAGGCGGCCCGGTGTTCCGTGTGGCTAGGTCAGTTTTTAGATTTTTCGATGTGGAGGATAATTATGTCATTCTGTTGCGCGCCCCAGCTTCGCCGGGGGAACATATTTTTATGGGTTGTTATGTTATTATTTATGCCGACATCATTTCTGTTTGCTAGTCGTTGGTATTACGAATACTTAATTAAGAACGAAACAGAAGAAGATATCTTCTTTATTGCTCGTCTCAGTAACATCGTAAAAGAAAAGGAATATGCTGAATATATACACCATTACGAAGACGGTAGGGAAGACCATTTTTGGCTTCTTCCCCCACTGCGGCTGCTAGTTAAGGACATTAATCAGCGTGTGCTTCCTTATACAGATATGCTATATCGTACCATAATTATTTCTATTTATCCGCCATTACTATTATTTAATGACGAAGACAACGAATTCATTTTTATAGACGGGTATGATATAATGCATACTTTTTTTGATGAATTCATTGTCTATGACGGTGATAGCAATATTATATTGACTATGGATGATCTACAAAGGGGTGTCAGCTTTAGACCTTTTGATGAAACGCTGGAGATAAAGTATGCGGTCGTACTCCGCGTTACTGAAGAAATGGTAGAATCCGGTCGGCGGAAATACGCAGGGAGAAAATATACTCCTGAAGGTAACGATGAAAACTAGGCTTCTGCCAGAAGAGGCTAAAAGTTCCTGTGGCCTAGATACACCAATAATTAAATCGCCCTTAATCATGAATGTAACACAAAAGGCGCATGGTAACTGCATGAGCTTACAAACCCACATGGCTGGGCATTGCGCTTGCCGGTTGAATCTACCCAATAGGTCATGTAATATCTTATAAATATGGAAAATTATTTAATTATAGCCGATGATTTTACCGGAGCAAACGACACAGGGGTACAACTGCGCCGGCGGGGTATCCCGGTAAGTGTGGTTTTTTCATGTGATCTCATTGCAGGCGAGGAATCCTGCGTTCTTGACACGGAATCCCGCGGGATTCCAGCAGAGGCTGCCTACAGGAAGGTTGAGGCCGAAGTAAAAAACATTGATTTTGGAAAATTTACCCATGTTATGAAAAAAATTGATTCAACCCTGCGTGGCAATGCGGGTCCGGAAACGAAGGCTCTGGACAACAAGTTTAAGGCAGAGCTTGTGATTTTCGCCCCTGCTTTACCCGATTTAGGCCGCACCACAGTAAACCGTATTCAGCACCTGAACGGAAAGCCGCTCTCGCAGACCGAACTTATCCGAGACCCGAAAACACCGGTAAAAGAAGACAATATCCAAAAACTTTTTGCCGCGTCTTTTCTGGGTGAAAACGTTTTTCATATCGAAATAGGTTCTATCCAAAACAACACAATCAATTTTGAAGGCTCCCGCATTTTTACCTGCGACGCTGAAAAAAATGAGGATTTGCGGAAGATTATAAGCGCGGCGCTTGCAACAAAAAAACGCACGCTCTGGGTAGGAACAGCAGCAATGGCCGATAATCTTCTAAGCATAACGCAGACAATTCCGCCAGCACTAGCTATGGTGGCAAGCTTAAGTTCTGTTACGAGGAACCAAGTACAGTATGCCGAAAAACAAGGTGTTTCGCTTGTAAAAATAGCGCTTTACGACATCTTAGAGCAAAGTGTGTGTATTGAGGATATTGCGGCAAAGGCCGTGTCCTTTTTGCGAGAGGGGCGAGATACTATTGTGCTTTCATCTTCGACTTATAGCGCCGAAGAATACGAAAAGGCCGAGTCAGCGGCAAAACGGGCAGGGCTTTCCAGAGAGCAGATGAGCGCTTTTACCGAAAAAACGATGGGTTGCCTTTCAATGCTCATCTTAAAAAAAGTAAGGATTTCCGGCCTCTTTCTTGCCGGTGGAGATACAGCTATGGCTTTTTTTGAAAAAGCCGGCTCGAAAGGTTCAAGCATCGTAACGGAAATTGCCCTGGGCATTCCGCTTATGCGGCTTCGCGGCGGTATTCACGAAGGCTTAAAAGTGGTAACAAAGGCCGGCGCCTTCGGAAAAGAGGACGCAATTTTCTACGCCCTTCACAAACTGCGCGAGGTAGATACTTAAAAGGAGTTAATATGAAACCAATACTTGGCATAACTATGGGAGATCCCTCTGGCTGCGGACCTGAAATTACCGTAAAGGCTTTTTTACATGAAGAAATGTACGAAAAATGCCGCCCTCTCGTTGTAGGAGACGCGGCAACAATAGAACGCGCCGCACGCGAGGCTGTTAAAAATGACAGCATAAAAGTGCGCAGCGTAAGTTCCGTGAAAGACTGTAGGTTTGAGATAGGTACAATCGACGTATTTGATCTGCATAATGTAGAACCTTTAAAACTTAAGATTGGCCAAGTTGACGCAATGAGCGGAGACGCCGCGTTCACATCAGTAAAAAAAGTGATTGAGCTTGCCCTTAAAAAAGAAATTGACGCAACAGTTACGAACCCGCTTAACAAAGAAGCGCTGAACGCATCAGGACACCACTATGCAGGCCACACTGAAATATACGCTGAATTCTGCAAAACAAAAGACTATTCGATGATGCTGGCCCACGGCGATCTCCGTGTGGCGCATGTTTCAACTCATGTCAGCCTTCGTGAAGCCTGCGAGCGCGTGAAAAAGGAGCGCGTCTTAAAAGTGATTGAGCTTGCGGAGCATATATGCAAAAGTCTCGGTATAAAAAATCCAAAAATTGGCGTCGCCGGACTTAATCCGCACGCAGGGGAACATGGTATGTTTGGCCGTGAAGAAATCGAAGAAATCATCCCGGCCATTAACGCGGCAAAAGTAAAGGGGATAAACGTGGAAGGCCCGGTTCCACCCGACACGCTTTTCCCAAAAGCGCACGGCGGAATGTTCGACATTGTGGTTGCCATGTACCACGACCAGGGCCACATCCCGCTTAAACTGCTGGGCTTTCAGTACGACAAAAATGCCGGAACATGGCAGACCGTGAATGGCGTGAACATCACGCTGGGCTTGCCTATTATCCGAAGTTCTGTTGACCACGGCACTGCCTTTGACCGCGCATGGCAGGGCAGCGCAAACGAATCAAGCCTTCTAAGCGCCATTGAATACGGAGCGCTCCTCGCCGAAAATAGAACATAATAAAATAGCGCTATACATGTTGATATAAAAATATATCAACATGTATAGCGCTGAACTTCCTCCACGCGGCGCTTACAGCGTTAGTTTTGTATACGGTTCGCTTCGTTGATGATAGAGTTCCATGACTGGGAAACCGATTCGATCAACTGGGCCGGGTCTTGACCCTCGTTCCACATATTCCACGCGATGTCGCCTGTGTTTAGGCCGGGTATAAGGGTGGCATATTTCATCATGCTGTGTGAGGAATCACGCATCATTGCGAGCGTTTCATCAACAGCGCGGGCATCGCGGTAACGGCTGTACTGGCCGGCTTTCCATGCGTCAGGTCCATCATTGCCGGGCGCGGGAGTTGACCACAAGATGAATGTCTGCATGATTTTATTCGCATCCGCCGCTGAAAACGTGCGGGGAATCACATACACGTTTTCGTCCTCGCTGTACTTATAATCAGATACATGAGGGCCTTTGGGGAATAACACAAAACCCCAGTCATCCGCCATGTCGCCCAATTCACCGGCAACATACTGAGCTGATACACGCATTGCCACGCGGCCATCATGGAACATAGGCTGATACCAGTTCCACTCCGAATCCGCTGGACGAGGCATGAGAACGCCCTCATTTTTCAACTGGACACAATACTGAAGCGCCTGCAAAAATTCAGGCTTACCAGTGGCGTTGACGAACTTGCCAGTCGCGTCTTTGTCCACATATTGCGCCCCATTGCTGGCCACAGCCGTTTCCAGTATGTCGTTGGATAAATCAGAGGTAAGCGCGTAGGTGTCGATGATGCCGTCGTTGTTAATGTCGCGGGTCAGCCTTTTGCACAGGTCAAGGAAGGCGTTCCAGGTCCACGTTCCGGCTTTCTGCATATCATAGGGAAGTTCCGGGTCTATACCAGCTTCCTGAAAGATGCGCTTGTTGAAGTATACGCCGCTTCCATGTTGGCTCGTGCCATAGCCAACGGCAAAGGCATAGACTTTGCCGTTGAACGTGAAGGTATCTTTCACAGCCTGATTCCATTCAACCGGCGATTTTGAGGAGAAATCAACGCTCGTGTCGCTCACCGGATAGAACAGGCTTTGGTTATAGAGCGCCAGCGCCCAGTTCGGCTGAAGCACAAAGATCGACGCCGCCGGGCTGCCCGCCATGATCGACGTGGACGCAAGCTCCTGCATCTCCGCCCAGCCCGCGATGTTTGCCTCGCGTATCTTGAAGTGATAGTCATTCTGGATTTTTGCGCGCCACTCAAGCGTCCGCTCTTCCTCAGCGCTCGCGGGTTTGCGCGTGGTTACATCCCAATCATCCCACCAGTTGCCGATGACAACATTCAAACCGCTTATATCTACCCCTCCTACTGTTTGTGTAGGTGATGGTTGAGTCCTCGTTGTTGCTGTGTTTCCACCGGCCCACGCCGAAACCGTTAACGCAAGCAGAAACATACCGATTGCCTTTGTTCGTTTCATAATCCTCTCCTATGATTGAATAGAATGATAGTAGTTACTTAATTTATTAAGCAACTATAAACAACCTATAATACCTCTTTTTGTTTGTCAACAGTTTTTTTACAAAGCTCCCCTATAATCCGCGCAGCACAACCGACTCTCCCAGCGTCCTTCGTTCTCCTCTGAGTGGAACAACCGACTCTCCCAGCGTCCTTCGTTCTCTTCTGAGTGGAACAACCGACTCTCCCAGCGTCCTTCGTTCTCTTCTGAGTAGAACAACCGACTCTCCAAGCGTCCTTCGTTCTCCTCTGAGTGGAACAACCGACTCTCCAAGCGTCCTTCGTTCTCCTCTGAGTAGAACAACCGACTCTCCAAGCGTCCTTCGTTCTCTTCTGAGTGGAACAACCGACTCTCCAAGCGTCCTTCGTTCTCCTCTGAGTAGAACAACCGACTCTCCAAGCGTCCTTCGTTCTCTTCTGGGTAGAACAACCGACTCTCCAAGCGTCCTTCGTTCTCTTCTGGGTAGAACAGCTATCCGGGGTCGCCAAAACGTCGCATACAGCCGGAACGTTAGGTGAAATAGAGGCTAAGATTTCTGGAACATAATAAAACATCAGAACAAAAATAAAGAATATTGATCACAATACTTGACGTTTTTTGAAAAATGAAATATCATAAGATAATCTTATGGAGGTCAAAATGGAAACAAAGCAAATGAGAAGAAAAGATAAAGAGGTTGTAGATATTAATGAAAAAATTAATATCATTGATAAATGTAAAGTATGCAGACTTGCAATGACCGATGATGATCAACCATATATTATTCCATTAAACTTTGGGTATGTTTACGAAAATAATATTTTAACTTTATACTTTCATAGCGCCTACCAGGGAATGAAAATTGATATATTGAAAAAGAATAATAAAGTTTGTTTTGAAATTGATTGTAATCATGCCTTGATTGAGGCAAATGAGCCGTCGCAATGTAGTTTTGCTTTCGAAAGCGTCATAGGTTTCGGAAAAATAATATTCCTTGAAGCAGATGAAGAAAAAAGCTATGGGTTAGACCAATTGATGAAACACCAAACAGGGAAAGATATAAAATATCAGTATCCTGAGAATCAGTTGAAATCTGTAAATGTTTATAAAATGGAAGTAGAAATATTTACAGGAAAACATAGATTATTTCCCAACCATTAAGGAGCAAAAAATTTGTGAACAATGGTATAAAATAATAGAATACGCCTCTACGTCGTATGACAGGCTGTTTACACTTCGCCCCATGTTATCGGCCATGGCCTTTGCTACGCAAAACGTTGCATACAGCCGGAACGTTATGCGTAATATGCCCTAAAATTTGTGAAAATTTATTGACAAATATTTGAGAATATAATATTCTCATAAAAACAGGAGGGAATATGAAAATTGGTATTATCGGTTATGGAAGCATGGGAAGAATGATTCTCGAAAAATTTATTGAAACAAAAACCGTGGAACAAGAAACATTGTTTGTTTCCAATAGAACATATAATAAAATAGTAGACTTGAATAAAATTTATCCCCAATTAAACTTATGCGGAAATAATATTGACGCCGTAAAAGACGCCGATATGGTTTTTATCTGTGTAAAGCCGTTGGAAATAAAAATAATATTATCCGAAATAATTAATGATATAAAGAGCGATTGCCACATAGTTTCATTAAACGGCAGTGTATTATTCAAACATTTGGAACAAATATGCCGAAACAAGAAAATATCAAAAATTATTCCGAGTGTTACAGCGGAAATAAATCAATCAATGACATTAGTTTGTCATAATGGCTATGTAAATTATGACGACAAAAATATTCTGAAAAAATTAATTGGATGTTTTGGGTCTTTTGTTGAATTGCCTGAAACAGAAATAGGCATGGGTTCAGAATTAACCAGTTGTATGCCCGGATTTATAGGCGCAATATTTAAAGTAATAACAGATGAAGCTGAAAAACATACGGCAATAAACAAAGAACAAGTAATACAAATGGTTATAGAAACATTATATGGAACAGGAAAATTATTATTGGAAAAAAAGAATGACATTTGAAGAATTAATAAATAGGGTTGCAACAAAAGGAGGGATAACGGAAGAAGGAACAAAAATAATAGGGGGAAAATTACCCGGAATAATAAATGAAGTTTTTGAAAAGACACTTGAAAAAAGGGAAATAATAACAGAAAAGGCACAAAAAATTTTATGATATAAAATAGGATAAGAAAATAAAAGTATGGCCAAACAGCACATAACTTAATTATAGTATGCGTTCCGCCGCCTTTGGCGGCTCCGGGGTTTCAGTCGCCTAGGCCGGCTGCGCCTCCCACGCAAGCCTCCACCCACATTTTGCTGGCCATGGCCTTTGCTACCCAAACGCCGTAAACAGCCGGAACGTTAGACGGCATTGGGGCTAAAAATTATTGGAAAACATATTGATAAAATAAAAACATTGTGTATAATATATACATGGAGGGCATTATGAACAAAAGAACCATTTTTGAATTAGGGGATTATATATCCAATAAAATTATATATTTTTATAAATATTATAAAAATGAAAACATACGTGAAACAAGTTTTTCAAATTGGAATGTCAGGGATGTTATAGGACATATAAACAGTTGGATAAAATTTTCTGGAGATAAATTGGAATCAATAAAGTTAGAACGCTCATTTGAAGATGTCAGTCATGTGGATATAGAAAAAATTAATAAAACAAATTATGAAAAATATAAGAATAAAACATTGGAGGATGTGGCAAATGAATCAAAAATAATCTTGGAAAAATATAAAAACATATTAAATTTATTCGATGATGAAGAATTAATGAGCAATAAATTCCCGACAGGATTTTCATGGGCGCTATGGAAATATATGGCAATGGATTTATGTATTCATCCGTTGACGCACATAATGTATCAATACATAAAACGAGGAGATTATAATGAATTTATAAAAGAAACCGAAAACAGTAAAAAATATTTTATGGAATACTCCGAAAATAATATAAAAGAATATTATCTTGCGGATTTATTCGAGAATAAAGAAGAAAAGGAAAAACAGTTTAAGCAGTTAAAGGAAATAGGAAAAAACAATAAATTTATAGAGGAAATAATAAAAATAAACATGGAATGAAAGCAAAAAACGTCGCATACAGCCGGAACGTTAGGCGACATTGCCGTACAAATTGTTTTAATAAATTATCTTTTAAGGTATTGACAAACATACATTATAGAATATAATGGAGGTATTATGTGGATTGTATACGCGCTCTTATCCGCGTTTTTTGCGGCATTAACTTCAATTTTGGCTAAAATTGGTATTGAAAATATAAATTCAAATTTGGCCACGGCAATACGAACTGTTATCGTTTTAATTATGTCATGGGCCATTGTTTTTATAACTGGAAGGCATAACGATATTGTAAATATAGGGCATAAAAATTTATTCTTTTTAATATTGTCTGGAATGGCAACCGGATTATCATGGCTTTGTTATTATAAGGCTTTACAAATTGGAGAGGCGTCAAAAGTTATACCGATAGACAAATTTAGTTTGGTGATTGGAATGGTATTGGCATTTATTGTATTAAAAGAAACAATAACCATTAAAATGATTATTGGAGGAGCTTTAATCACAATAGGCACATTTGTTCTAATATTTTGAATAACAATTGGAGTGAACATTTGAAAACAATAAAAAAAGTTGTCTATGCCGGAATATTTAAAAAAATTGATGATATACCTGAGCTAAGAATTGAGCTTGGAGAACTATTTGATCATAAAAGTCATAAGGAAATGGTAGCATATAGTTTATTATTAGGCCAGCACATTCTAAATATAACTAATATGGAACGTTGTGATGAAATAATGGAATGTTTTGAAATAAATAAAAAATGGCTGAATGGAGAAACGGGAAAAGGTTTTGCGAAATTTCAAATTGCGAGAAACGCCGCAGGTAAACTCTTGAACTTGGCTCGTGATGAAAAGGATCCAATAAAAGAAAATATTTATAGAATAATGGCGCAAATAGCGAATACCCCTCATGTAAAAAACCACGCTTTGTGGGCGTCTGATTATGTAATAAAATTAATAAATAAATTATACCCAAATAATTTTGATGAAATAAAAAAAGAAAGGGAACTGCAAATAGAGCTAATGAGAAGCGTATAACATATAATCTCAAACATTTGACAAAGGAGAAAATTTCGCGCATAATACCAGGGTGGCTGAAAACCAATTCTGAGTTGGCGGCAATTGATTGCCGGTGGTTATTGATTGATTACTAATGGCCGGCAATTATTTGTGAGTCTCCAGCAATCAATTGCGGATAGCTCGCAATTGATTATAAACGCTCGCAATCAATTCTGAGTGGCTCGCAATTGATTGCGAGTGGATGACAATTAGTTCAGAACGGTTGCCAATTTATTTTGATTCACTACCAATTGGCTCCGAGCAGTATAGTAATTGATTCTGATTTGCTCACAATAAATTGCTAGTTGCTAGAAATTGATTATCAACGAATGGCAATCGATTGCGAGCCGTTGGTAATCAATAGGGGAAGGTTTCCCTCTGTAAGCGCCGTGTTCTTGGGAAAGGGCGGTGTCTGGCGCTATGGTGTCAGACACCGTGACGAACTGTGGGACAGGGTTAAGAAGTTTTGAGTTTCAGCACTGACTTGTCGTAATCTGCGGGCGGAATGTAGCCAAGCAGGTTGATACAGGTTGCGGCGATGGAGCTGATGCCCAGACCTTCGTTCAGGGCGCTCTGGTCGTACTCACCCTGGTAAGCTGGGTCGTAGACAATGCACGGCACCGGGTTGAGGCTGTGGCTGGTCTTTGACTTGGGCGTGCCGTCGGCCTTGCGCGAGACCGCGCCTGTCTTTTTATCATGCTCAAACATATCGTCGCTGTTGCCGTGATCAGCGGTGATGAGCATAATGCCGCCGGCGTCTTTTATGGCTTTGGCGAGGCGGCCAAGCTGGAGGTCCATTGCTTCCATTGAGCAGACCACCGCTTGATACACGCCGGTATGACCAACCATGTCGCCGTTGGGGAAGTTCAGGCGGACGAAGTCATACTTGCCGGACGGAATCGCCGTGAGTACCTCATCAGTGATGTCTGCGCACTTCATCCACGGACGCTGTTCAAACGGAAGCACATCGCTCTTGATTTCGCGGTAGTCTTCGAGCTTGTCGTCGAACTTACCCAGCTTGTTACCATTGAAGAAGTAGGTAACATGGCCGTACTTCTGGGTTTCAGAAATGGCGAGGGTGCGGACGCCGGTAGTGGCGAGGTATTCGCCCACAGTGCGGTCAATTGACGGCGGGTTGACGAGGTAACGCTTGGGGACGTGGGTGTCGCCGTCGTATTCCATCATGCCGGCGTAGCAGACTGTGGGACGAGGGCCGCGATCGAACTTATCGAAGACAGCATCCTCAAAGGCGGCGGTGATCTCAAGGGCGCGGTCGCCGCGGAAGTTAAAGTAGACGACCGAGTCGCCGTCTTGGATGGTTCCGATTGGTTTGCCGCCGTCGGCTATGACGAACTCTTTCAAGTCTTGGTCGATGATGCCGGGGATTTCCTTGCGGTAGGTCTCGACCGCTTCACGGGCGCTTGTGAACTGCCGCGCTTTGCCATGAACGTGGGTGTTCCAGCCTCGGTGAACCATCTCCCAGTCCGCGCCGTAGCGGTCCATGGTGATCCACATACGTCCGCCGCCGCTGGCAATGCGGGCGTCGAAGTGTTCGGAACCTGGGGTTCCGGCGTTACTTTGTTCTCTGAGGAAGGCCTCAAACGGATCGAGGTACTCAAGGGCGCTGGTTTCGCCGACATCGCGGCCATCAAAGAGCGTGTGTATGCGTACTTTTTTGACGCCATCCTTCTTAGCCTGTATGATCATGGCTTTGAGGTGGTCTAGGTGGCTATGGACATTGCCGTCAGAGAAGAGTCCGATGAAGTGCAGGCTGCCACCGCTGGTTTTCACATTGCCCGTGATTTCCTGCCATGCCTTACCCGTGAACATGGCGCTGGTTTCGATAGACTGGGACACCAGTTTTGCGCCCTGGCTGAACACTCGTCCACAACCCATGGCGTTATGTCCTACCTCGCTGTTGCCCATATCATCGTCTGAGGGAAGTCCCACAGCCTTTCCATGCGCCTTGAGTCGAGTGTGAGGACTCTTCGCGGTGAGCGCGTTAAGGTGATCCATCTTTGAGTCGGCGACCGCGTCGCCTTCTTTGTATGTTCCATATCCAACGCCATCCATGATAACGAGCAGCAGCGGCCCTTTTCGGCCTTTCCACGCGGGATTCTTCGCTAATGCTTGCATAAAAACTCCTTAATCTTAGTTATGTCAACATAGCAGTCTTCTGGCGCTTAGACAAGAAAGGGCAGAGGAACCGGCGCTGGGGCGCCGTTACGGTAAACGTACACTGGCTTAGCGCGGCTATTCTCCGCTAATCAGGTTTTTCATGATGTACTCGCGCCGCGTGGGGGTATTTTTACCCATGTAGAAGTCGAGTACCTGTTGCACCATTTTCAGGGCGCTTATGGCTACGGGAACAAGGCGCATCTTCGGCCCAATGAACTGGCCGAATTCGCTGGGGTTGATCTCGCCCAGGCCCTTGAAGCGCGTTACCTCACTCTGACTGCCAAGCGCCTTCATTGAGGCGTCGCGTTCCTTTTCGTCATAGCAGTAGCGTGTTTCCTTCTTGGTACGCACGCGGAAGAGCGGGGTCTCAAGGATAAACACACGGCCTGCGGTGATGAGTTCCTCAAAGTAGGAAAGGAAAAAAGTGAGCATGAGGTTTCTGATGTGGAAGCCGTCAAAGTCCGCGTCTGTGGCAATCACGATGTGGGCGTAGCGCAGGTCGTCAAGCGTGTTCTCAATGCCGAGCGCCATCATCAGGTTATACAGTTCATCGTTTTTGTATATATCAGCCCATTTTCGGCTGTACATATTTTCCGGCTTGCCCCGAAGCGCGAAGATCGCCTGCGTCATCACGTCGCGGCTTGATAGCATGGAACCAGCGGCTGAATCGCCTTCCGTGATAAAAATCGTGGAGTTTGCCCCTAAAAGCCCGTCGCTAAGGTGATACTTGCAATCCTTGAGCTTGGGTATCTTGAGCGCAATCTTCTTGGCAGCCTCCCGCGCCTCTTTCTTCACCGCGTTTAGTTCTGTTCGCAGGCTTTCGTTGGCGAGAATCTTCTGTTCAAGTTTCTTGCTTTCTTCCGCGTTCTTGTGCAGCCAGTCCTCAACCGTGGCTTTGGCTTCCTGCACTATCCATGAACGAATGTCCGAGTTACCTAACTTGTTCTTGGTCTGACTCTCAAACACCGGATTCTTTAGTTTTATGGCCACTGCCGCGATTGTACCTTCCCGTACATCCTCGCTTCGGTAGTCTTTTTTGAAAAATGCCTGTATACCCTTCAAGAAACCTTCTTTGAAGGCCGACAAATGGGTTCCGCCGTCGCTGGTGAACTGTCCATTCACAAACGAAAAATACTGTTCCCCATAGTTATTGGTATGGGTAAAGGCAAATTCGAGATGCTTACCCTTGTAGTAAGCAATGTTATAGAGCGAGTTGCTGCCGGTTTCCTCTCCTAGAAGGTCGAAAAGTCCATGTTCAGATGTGTATGACTTGCCGTTCAAGACAAGAGTCAGGCCGGTGTTGAGGTATGAGTAGTTCTGTATCCGCTTTTCGACAAACTCCATGTTGAACTGGTATGTTCCGAAAATCTCAGGGTCTGGCGTGAACTCAACATAGGTTCCGTCCGATTCGCCCTGCTTTTTACCCTTGCGGTTAGTCTTGATGTCTCCGCGCTCAAAGCTGGCCTCAGCATACTCCCCGTCCCGGAACGCACGCGCTAGAAAGTGGGACGAGAGCGCGTTTACCGCCTTAGTTCCCACCCCATTCAGTCCCACAGAGAACTGGAACACATCGTCATTGTACTTTGCGCCGGTATTGATGAGCGACACACATTCTACGAGCTTGCCCAGGGGAATCCCTCGGCCAAAGTCGCGTACTTTCGCGGTTCCGTCCTGTATATCAACATTGATACGCGCTCCGTTCCCCATTATGAACTCGTCAATGCCATTATCAATGATTTCTTTGAGCAGCACGTAGATGCCATCGTCAGGGTTAGACCCGTCACCCAGTCGCCCGATATACATACCGGTTCGCAGGCGTATGTGTTCCAGCGACGAGAGCGTCTTGATCTTTGATTCATCATAAACGGCGTCTTGCGACGCAACCGCAAGCTCAGGCTGAAGCTGTTTGTTGTCTTTTTTTGGTGCCATAAGTTTATATAAGCGGTTTTAGGCGAGAGTTTCAACCTTGTTCATGTATACGTTTCCCTGTACCTTTATGCTTATGCAAGAACCTATCAATCTTTTACGGGACTCAGGGGCCATGTTGGATGGCCATTTTCTCTTATCATCAGGGCGGCACGCGGACCGCTATTTCCAGTGCGCCAAACTGCTTCAATACCCGGAACGGGCTGCGGCGGCGCTTGCGCCACTAGCTGAACACATTCGGGCTGATATTAGCGCGAATGTGCTTGCCATTGACGCGATTGTTGGGCCGGCTCTGGGCGGCGTCATTGTTGCGTATGAGCTTGGCAGACAGCTTGGGCTCCCCGCGTTTTTCACTGAGCGGGATGAGAATGGCGCTATGAGCCTGCGCCGGGGTTTTGAGGTGAGGCCCGGCGAGAAGATTCTCATTGCCGAGGATGTTGTTACCACAGCTAAGTCGTCTGGGGAAAGCGCACGGATACTGGAAGCCCTCGGCGCGAAAGTCGTGGCGCTTGCCTGTGTGGTGGATCGCCGGAGCGAAGGCGTTGCTGCGCCATGGCCGTTCTATGCGGCGTGTAAGGTGAATGTGGCGAATTGGCCGGCTGAGGACTGCGAGCTTTGCCGCAAAGGTATGCCAGTGATAAAGCCCGGTTCCCGGAAGTTTTAAACGGCCTTGTGTGGCGGGGAGCTGGTTGTTGACAGGCGTCCATGCCTCAAGGGAGGCTTTACGGCGCGTTCCGGTAAGCTATAACCATTGACGAAGCAATTTGACGTATCAAATAAGAAGCAATACCTTTACCACAATTAGCTTAGAAGCGTACCCTAAGGTATTAAGCGTTTAAGCTTATATGTAAAAACCTGATTTTTTAAGGAGACTTACTATGAATGATGGCAGGAAACTGACTACCGGCGCAGGCGCGCCGGTTGCGGATAACACGAATTCGGTTACGGCGGGAGAACGGGGCGGCATGATGCTACAGAACCCGTGGTTCATTGAAAAGCTGGCACACTTTAACCGCGAGGTAATCCCTGAGCGCCGTATGCACGCCAAGGGTTCCGGCGCGTTTGGGACCTTCACCGTTACCCACGACATAACGCGCTATACCAAGGCGAGTATCTTTTCCGCAGTGGGCAAGGAGACTGAGGTGTTTGTGCGTTTTTCCACTGTGGCTGGTGAACGAGGCGCGGCTGACGCGGAGCGGGATATCCGGGGCTTTGCGGTTAAATTCTACACTGATGAAGGAAACTGGGACCTCGTGGGGAATAATACGCCGGTGTTCTTCCTGCGGGACGCTCTGCGCTTCCCCGATCTGAACCACGCGGTAAAGCGCGATCCCAAAACCAATATGCGCTCTCCCCAAAGCAACTGGGATTTTTGGACCATGCTGCCCGAAGCCCTGCATCAGGTAACGATTACGATGAGCGACCGGGGTATTCCCGCCAGCTACCGGCACATGCACGGGTTCGGCAGCCATACTTTCAGTATGATCAATGCGAAAAACGAGCGTGTGTGGGTCAAGTACCACTTTGTAACCCAGCAGGGCATCAAGAATCTCACAGATCAGGAGGCGGAGGCTCTTATTGGGCGAGACCGCGAGAGTCATCAGCGCGATCTCTTTGAAGCAATTGAGCGGGGCGACTTTCCCCGCTGGACCCTGCATATTCAGGTGATGACCGAAGAGCAGGCGCTGCATCACCGGGAGAATCCCTTTGATATCAGCAAGGTGTGGAGTCATAAGGAGTATCCGCTTATTGAGGCCGGCGTGCTGGAACTCAACCGCAACCCTGAAAACTACTTTGCCGATGTTGAGCAGTCGGCCTTTAATCCCGCCCATATCGTACCGGGCCTTGGGTTCTCGCCGGATAAGCTCCTTCAGGGGCGACTCTTTACCTATGGGGATACCCAACGCTACCGGCTGGGAGTAAACAACGAACAGATTCCGGTAAACGCGCCAAAGGTAAAGGCACACGCCTTTCACCGTGACGGGCTGATGCGGGTGGATGGTAACTATGGCGCCACTGTAAGCTACGAACCGAACAGCACGGGTGAATGGGCGGAACAGAAGGATTACCGCGAGCCGCCGTTTGAAATCCGGGGGGCCATGGATTCCTACGAGCCAAAAGTCGATCAGACCGATGACTGTTTCTATCAGGCAGGTGATCTCTACCGGCTGATAAGCACGGCGCAAAAGCAGATACTTATCGAGAACACGGTCCGCGCTATTTCAAGCGTTACCAAAAATGTACAGATACGTCACGCAGCCCATTGTTACCGGGCTGATGAGGACTATGGGACGCGGCTGGCCGAAGCACTAGGCTTAGACAAGGCCGAAGTTGTCCGCTTTTCAAGCCTGAGTCATGAGGAACTGATGAAGGCGACTGCTCCGACGAAATAACCATGAAAAAAGTTGTCTTACTGGCGCTGGGTTTTGCCGCGCTGGGGATCGGCGGCATCGGGATATTTATCCCCCTGCTGCCGACCACCCCGTTTGTAATCTGCGCCGCCGCTTGTTTCAGCATTGCACATCCCGGCTTGTACCGTAAGCTGGAAAAGAGTCGCTATTTTGGCGAATACATCAGGAACTACCGGGAGAAGACCGGTATCAGCAGGCGAGCCCGCGTTGGTGGACTCGCTTTTCTGTGGATCACGCTGGGGATTTCGGCTATTGTGTTCCGCCGTCCCCTTGTGTGGATCATCCTTGCTGTGGTTGGGGCAGCGGTCAGCGTCCATATCCTGATGCTGCGCGCTTCATCCAAAAGCTGAAACGCGCTCTGACAGGACAGATGAGTTCCCCAAGTCTTCGGGGGGAATGTATCCGGCAAATTTCTCGATGTTCACGGAAAGACGGCGCGGTTTATGGTATGATAAAAAAGGAGGAGCATATATGCGAAAAAGAACAAATCTTGCGGGAATGGTTAACGTTTTATGGGCGTGCATAGCCCTGCTGGTACTTCTTTGCAGTCTTTCGGGCTGTCCGATATATGATGAGTCTTACCATGTTTTTTATGACGGTAATTTGAATACATCGGGTAACGCGCCGGTTGATTCAAAGGTTTATTTCCCCGGTGATATGGCAACCGTGCTTGACAAACCGTCTGACCTGAAAAAGAGGAATTTGGAGTTCTTGGGATGGCGGCAGCGTGGGAATGAGGTTCCCCTTAAGAAGGGGGAACGAATAAGCATAGGCTATGAAGACGTCTGGCTTTACGCATGGTGGAAGGATGATCTGGACAACAACCCCTATACATACATCACTGATCCCGGCAACGACGGCGGTGTAATCATTAGCAGCTATACCTCGTACGGCGGATATGAATCGCCCGTCGTTATTCCTGACACCCTGGACAATAAGCCGGTTACAGGTATCGGGGAAGGGGCTTTCAGCAATCTCTATATATCCGGCGTTAAGCTCCCCAGCCACTTAAAGACTATTGGTGATAAGGCTTTTGCCGAAACATGGCTTGACAAACTTGTAATCCCGGATACGGTAGTGTCTATTGGCGGGCTGGCTTTTCAGAATAGCCGCATTTCCAGCCTTACCATCGGGAGTGGCCTTACGTCCATCGGAGATTACGCCTTTGACGGCAACCGTCTAACGGCTTTGTTCCTGCCGGAAAGCGTCAACTCCATAAGGAAGGGCGCTTTTTACAACAATGCCATTGTGTCGGTAGAAATCGGCAGTAATGTGGCGATTGAAAACGGCAGTGCTATGGGAACAAACGGCGCTTCTTTCCTCAGTTTTTATACTGACAAAGGAAAGCAGGCGGGCGTTTATCTCTTTAACAATGACAAATGGAATGGACCTTACACAGACTAACAGGACGATTGCGGGGACAGCCGCCCCGCATCGCCGCCTGCAATCCTGAGTCTGGGGAGCTTACAGCAGAACTTTGAATCGTTATAAAGCGCCAGCGCCGCGCTCACACGGGGCAAGGTATATCGTATTTATCCTTTTATGCCTGAAGTTGCGATACCTTCCACGATATATCTCTGGAATATGAAAAAAATGATAAGTGAGGGGAGCAGCGATAAGGTTCCCATAGCAAAAATCGCTCCCCAGTCAGTGGTGGTGCTGGGGTCGGCGAACATTCGCATGGCAAGGGAAACGGTAAAATTTCGGGGCCTGTTCAGGTAGAGCAACGGCCCCAGAAAGTCTTCCCAGCGCCAGTAGAAACTGAAAATCGTGGAAGTTATCAGCGCGGGTTTAATAAGAGGAAACAAAATACGGGTAAAAATGGCAAACTTGCCGCAACCGTCAATCATGGCTGACTGGTCCAGCTCCAGAGGGATACCCCGAAAGAATTGTACCATCAGGAAGATGAAGAATGCCTGACCGCCAAATTGCGGTACGATGATGGGTAAAAAGGTATTTATCCAGCCCATGTTGAAAAAGAGGATAAACTGGGGAACCATAACCACCTGATAAGGCAGCATCAGGGTAAGAAACATACAGCCATACCAGAATGTGTTGCCCCGAAAATGAATACGGGAAAAGCCAAATGCCACCAGCGCGGAGGATAACACCGCGCCTACTGTTGAAAAGCCAGTTACAATGAAGGAATTGATATAAAAGGTGGTAAATGTGGTGGAGGCATTAAAGCGCCAGCCCCTGATAAAGTTTTGCAGGGTAAAGTGCTTGGGAATGAGCGAGACAGTTCCGAATATCTCGTCGCTGGGTTTGAATGCGCCGCATATCATCCAGAGCAGGGGATAGAACATGAATATGCCGATGAATATAGCCACCGCGTGAAAAATAAGGTTGCTGCGGAATTTCTGTAAACGCCGCGCCTGTAGCTTTGTCATTGCAGCCTCCTAGGACTCGTAGTAGACCCAGCGGTTCGAGGTCTTGAATATAAGCGCGGTGAAGACCGCGATAATCAGCACCAGCACCCACGCCAACGCAGAACCGTAGCCCATCTCGTTATAGGCAAATGCCCGTAAATACAGGTACAGGGCATAGACCAGCGTACTGTTTTGAGGATCGCCGCGTCCGCCAGAAATGATGAAGGCTTGGGAAAACACGGTGAAGCCGCTGATAAGCTGCATAATCAGGTTAAAAAAGATAACCGGCGTCATCTGGGGCAGGGTGATGCTGAAAAACTGACGTATCGGCCCCGCGCCGTCAATGGACGCCGCCTCGTAGTAGGTTTTGGGAATCTGGCGCAGCCCCGCAAGGAATATCAGCATGGAGGAACCAAACTGCCAAACCGCTAGGATAACCAGAATCCCCAGCGCGGAATCGGTTCGGCCAATCCAGCTTACGGTACTATTGATGCCGATTGCTTGGAGCAGCGTATTGACCACGCCATCAGACATGAACATACGCCGCCACATCACCGCCACCGCTATACTGCCGCCTACCAGAGACGGCAGGTAATAGGCGGCCTGGTAGAACCGAATCATCCGCGACGCCCGCTTAAAAAGAACAGCTACCAAAAAAGCAAACACCAGACGGGATGGCACGGAAATAAAGGCATAGGTAAACGTTACTGACAGCGCTTTCCAGAACAGCGGATCGCTCAACATCCGTCTGAAATTGTCGATCCCGTTGAAAATGGGCGAGGCCAGAATGTCATACTTAGTAAAGGAAAAATAAAGGGACATCCCAATAGGGATAATGGCAAAAGCAAAAAACCCTATGAGCCAGGGGCTGATAAAGAGATAACCGGCAATATCTTCCCGCACTTGCCTTTTCCCAGAATAATATGATTTCACCGCTCTTCACCTCCCGCGCTCATAGAACTCTCATCGTCAGCGGCTCAAAACCCTGTTGGCAGCCTGAATCATCTGTGTTACCGCAGCAGCAGTACCAAGATCACCCTTCAGGCAGGAAAGGAGAATAGGCCGAATAACGTCGCGGACTTCACCACCAGCAGAAGCATCAGGCGGATCAATGGGGCTGGTGTAAGGCGTTACCTTGGTGATGTAGTCAAAGATGTATTTCGTATCAGCGTCAACTCGGCCTGAGAGGTCTTGCAAGACATCCGAAGGAACCGGAACGCCGCGTTCAGCCAGCAGAATACGGTTAGCTTCAAGGTCATTGATAATGAAGTTGACCAACTTTGCGGCCAGATCAGGGTTCTGAGTAGTAGCAACAATGGAAATGAACTGGCCCGGTTTCAGGTATGCGCCGTACTTAGGCGGCTTGGACGCGCTGAGGTTTGGGAACATGATGTAATCAAGCGGCCGTTTAGCGGCGTTCAAGGTTCCAATATGCTGATTGCTCCAGTAATAGGAATTCCACGTCTTACCCCTCGCTATGGGCCCTTCTTCCATTGCCAGCCCAAGCAGGAATCCCTCTTCCGGGTCAAACAGAGCGCCCGCAGCCTTTATCCGCATCCACATATCAAGGTTATCTTTTACCGCGGCGGAGTTGTTCGTCCAGCCCAGACTCTTGTTATCAGCGGCAAAGAATGACCCGCCGGTCTGCCGCACAATGTGTTCAAGAATTTGATGAAACTCGTTAGGCGGCATGGTCTGCATCCCGGTCTTCTGGAAAATTTCAATGGCGATTCTTTCAAAGTCCGCCCATGTCCATGTGGTGTCGTCAATGGTGATTCCCGCCTGCCGGAGTATCGCTGGATCAACCCCCATGCCCCACGCATTAACACCGAGATTCAGGGCAATAAGTTTGCTGCCCAGCCGGCCCGAAGCAACAGCGCTGTCAGCCCAATTGGAAAGGTTGATAGTCCCGTTCTGAATATAAGGCGTTAAGTCGAGTAACTGATTCCGATCGTTCCACTGGCCAATGTACATATAGTCCTGCTGCATGACATCGGGAAGACTGCCGCTGGCAGCCTGCGTAGCCAGTTTTGGCCAGTAACCATCCCAGTTAGTAGGTTCGGTTTCAATGGTTACCCCAGGGTTCTTCTGCATGAAAAGCCTCGCAACTTCATTAGTCCGGGCATCCCGTGTGGTGTTTCCCCACCAAGCAAGACGCAGATAATTGGAGGCCGAGGTGGAACTAGACGTCTCATTCCGTGCGGCTGAGAATATCAGTGCGGGAAACGTCATAAGAGTCAGTAAAATCGCTATTTTTTTCATAGCAAGCTCCTTAAAGTGTATATATGCCATGATACTACCGCTTTTCAAAAGCGCACAACCATAAAATGCTCTTTTATAAGGAGTTTTTGCAAAAACCAAGCTATACGCCTTTGGCAGGGGACAGCAAACCAAAAATCACCCGCCTTTAGGCGGGTGATTCTCGTCAAGGAATAACCGCCGACACAATAGGCCCCCAGCCGCCGGCATCGCCTTTGCCGTTCTCATAGCGGGAGCAGAAGTAGGCTGTCATGCCTGACTCTTCAGCGGTAAAACTCACCACCTCTGTTCTGCGGCGGGTAAACTTGTAGTACAGCAATTCTTCCCCGTCCAGAGGCGGCTTCATCAGGTAGTGTTTGACGCTTGCCGCCTGTTCCAGCGTGGCCCCGCCCTGGGGCATGACCCCTTTGTAGATGGCGTAGCCGCTATCGCTCCGGCTGTCCAGCGGCGCTGTCCCGGCAAGGAATGTGAGATGAACCTTTAAGAGATGTGGCCCGCCTGGGTAGGTGATGCTTACAGAGGGCTGACCTGTGGGCGGCGGAACCGGGGTGTGGGTGTTGTCCGGCTGGGAGAGCAAAATATCCGCCAAATCAGCCGGGGTGAGAGGTGGAATAAGGAGGTAGCGCTTCTTAATGAAGCGAGCCTCAGCCTCCATTTCCTTAAACGCCTCATTGCACCCCACCACGCTCGCGGCGGTGCGTTCCCCGCTCTTGACTACGGCGAGGATGTCCTTCGCGGCGGCCAGGGTGTCCGTCAAACTGGTAACATTGACAGGGGGAATGCCCCACGCCAACGCTTTGGTTAGAAACACCTTCAGCCAAGTTTCCACCAGATGAACCTGTTCGTCCCTTGAATTGGGATACCAGTCTTTTTTATGCGGCATCTTTCAAAGCCTCCTTAAATGTATTGTTTCCAGCATCATTCAATCTGCTCCCGATGAACTTCAATCGGCCTCCGCCTAAGTCCAATCCGCTCCCGTCAAAGTCCAATCTGCCCCCGATGAACTTCAATCGGCTCCCGGTGGAATCTAATCTACTCCCGCCTAAGTCCAATCGGCTCCCGGTGGAATCTAATCTACTCCCGCCTAAGTCCAATCGGCCCCCGATGGAATCTAATCTACTCCCGTCAAAGTCCAATCGGCCCCCGATGAACTTCAATCGGCTCACGGTGGAATCTAATCGGCCTCCGCCTAAGTCCAGTCGGCCCCCGATGAACTTCAATCGGCCTCCGGTGGAATCTAATCTGCCCCCGTCAAAGTCCAATCGACTCCCGCTTAAATCCAATCGTCCCCCGGCGGAATCTAGTCGGCTCCCGCCGAACTTCAATCTGCCTCCGGTGGAATCTAATCTACTCCCGCCTAAGTCCAATCTGCCCCCGATGAACTTCAATCGGCTCACGGTGGAATCTAATCGGCCTCCGGTGGAACCTAATCTACTCCCGCCTAAGTCCAATCTGCCTCCGGCGGAATCTAATCTGCCTCCGGCGGAATCTAATCTGCCCCCGTCAAAGTCCAATCGACTCCCGCTTAAATCCAATCGTCCCCCGGCGGAATCTAGTCGGCTCCCGCCGAACTTCAATCTGCCTCCGGTGGAATCTAATCTGCTCACGCCGAAGTCTAATCTGTCCTCGATGAACTTCAATCGGCCTATGGTGAATTTCAATCCGCAAACGCCGAAGTCCAGTCCACACCCAGTAAAGTTCGGTCTACTCATACGGGAGTCCAGTACGCTCACCGTGAAGTTCGGTCTACTCATACGGGAGTCCAGTACGCTCACCGTGAAGTTCAGTCTACTCATACGGGAGTCCAGTACGCTCACCGTGAAGTTCAGTCTACTCATACCGAAACCCAGTACGCTCACCGTGAAGTTCAGTCTACTCATACCGAAGCCCAGTACGCGCATGATGGAATCAAATATGCTTCCGGT
The DNA here is from genome assembly GCA_031266875.1 of Treponema sp. Classification (GTDB taxonomy): domain Bacteria; phylum Spirochaetota; class Spirochaetia; order Treponematales; family Breznakiellaceae; genus JAIRMT01. The sequence continues at coordinate 14,662 of JAISAE010000035.1, read as the reverse complement.
GAAGTTCAATCCGCACACGTCTATAAATCCAGTCTGTACACAATAAAGTTCAGTATTCCCGCGATTGTGTTAGAGATTGCCAAGAGTCATGCCTATTCAAGGATAGTGATTTCTACGCGGCGGTTCAAGGCGCGCCCCGCGTTGCTCGCGTTATCACCCACAGGCTTTGTGCCGCCCCAGCCCTTGTAGATAAACCGGTCCGCGCTGATGCCCCGCGTAACCATTGCGGCCACCATGCGCTGCGCCCGTTCAATTGAAAGGTTCATCTCGTCGTATGGCGCGCCGGTCGAGGCGGTATGCCCTTCTATAAGAAAGGTGCGTTCCGGTACTTGTTTTAAGGCGTTGGCGATGATGTCAAGGCGCGAGGTTTCTTCGGGTAAGAAGTTCGCTGAATCAGGCTCGAAACGAATGTCTTTTATGGTAAGCCGTATACCTTCAGGAACTGAGCTTACTTCGATGTTTGCACCCAGATCAGGCGTTGGCACTATGACGGGGGGCGCTTTTTCAACCACTATTACAAGCGGCGGCGTTGGCACTATGACAGGCGGCGGTTCCTCAATCGCTACTACAAGCGGCGGCGGCGATTCTTCCACTGGTACCGCGATGATCGGCTCCTTCGGTACGGGCAGCGGCTGAACAACAACCACAGGCAGCGGTTCCTCAATCGCTACTACAAGCGGCGGCGGCGATTCTTCCACTGGTTCCGCGATGATCGGCTCCTTCGGCACGGGCAGCGGCTGAACAATGACCACAGGCGGCGGTTCCGGCTCAGGGGTAAGCAGATTCTCCAGCGACGAGATAAGGGTGTCGCGGTCAAGCGGCGTGATGCCTGTACCAAAAGTCAGGGTGAAGCCCACGAAACGTACTGAAGAGCCATCAGCCCAGAAGTAGGTTTCATCAAGATTATCCCGCATAAGCAGGGGAAGGCCGTCGGAAATCCGAATAAAGATATCGACCGTGTGATTCCCTTGCAGGCGCACGAAGTTTGTCTGGTCTGCTCCGTTGCTCTGATACCGCGCCGAGTAACCAGCCTTAATCCGGTGTACCGGCGTGCCGTCTGGCCGGTTCGGGTAGTTCTCCACGCCCAGGTATTCATATTCAGCGGTAAAGGGAACCAGCGCCGAGTCTCCGGTGTTGAGTGGGTCAACTATACGGCTACCCGGGGCGGTCCACTTGGTTCCCTGGGTTACTTTCTTTGCTGGAAAGGCGGGAAAGCCCCGAAGTCGTGGAAAGCCTTGGTCGTTTTCCACAAAGATCGCGCCGCTTTTGTTAAGCTGGAACTTAACCGGCACTACCTCATCCACGGCCTGAGCACTGGCTCGCATATCGCGCAGGGTTTCCTCCAGCACGAAAAAGTTTCCCTGATACAAGAAGGTATTGGTAGGCGCGGCGTTTTGCGGCGCTGGTTTCGGGCTAATCGACGCCCGCACCTCGCGGTGTACCAGACCGACGTACTTCCCATTGTTATACCGCCTCCAATCGGAACGCTCCACCAGAGAATAGGGGCCGGTTTCCGCCATAACGAGGTCTATGTGTTCCTGCGCGTATAACAAGGGAAGGTCTAAAAACATCACGTATAGAATCGCGCCCAGGAGCGCGGTCTTAAATGTAAATTTTTGCATATATACAGAATATCGGAATGTATGATTGGAATATAAAAATATACATTATAAACAGACCCAATGCTGGGCTTGCGGCGCTTCTGTTGTTACGGTACATGAGCGCAACAGTCTCTTTGCTGATGTCAAAGCGATCAAAGGCTCGGTGATAACGTGTTATAACACGACGGTTACGTTGCTTGCTTTCTTTATATCCCCTTATTATGTTGTAGTTACCGACCGGTCGGTAACATACGTTGCTGTATAGGGCGCTGTCATACTCGGCGCAACCGGCGTTGGGATTTTATGACAAAAACAGATATAGTACGCGCCGCGTTCCGGGTTTGGGGGCGGCAGTTTTACCAGTCTACCAGCCTCGCCCAGCTTGCCCGCGACCTGCGGGTTACCAAGTCCGCGCTCTACCGGTACTTTGATTCCAAGGAGGCGCTGGAGAACGCCATGTACGAAACGTACTATGACGAGTATGCGGCGTTCCTCAAGCCTTACTATGACGAGGCGCTCAGCAGCGATGGCAGTAACTCCGCTCTGCTCAACCTCGTCCGGGTAATAGTTGCTTACTATGCCCACAATATTGACGCTTTCCTGTTTTCGCTGATTCAGGTATATGGCAAGCGCAGCGCGGTGAACGAGACGAACCAGTTTCATAAGCGCGGCTTTGATATACCGAAACTGCTCGCTATGCTTACGCGGGATCAGGGCTACCCGACACAGATACATGTCGTGATGGCAAGCACGATGTATTGGCTGGCGCAATTTCATCGGAGCCGCGCCTGTCTGGACACGAAACTGGATGACGAGCAGGTCAATAAACTTGTCATATATATAGAAGAAAGCGTTATGAAAGGGCTTGGCTATAAGCAGGCGGTTGTGGCGCAACTGGACTACGAGCGGCTTGAGACGCTGGCGCGGCAAAGCGCGAAGTTAATACCGCCGGTGTCTGGCGACGGCGCGGTGTCTGACACTGGCGAGCGTCTACTCAAGGCCGTGTCGAGCGTGGTGGCGGAGCTGGGGCCGTGGGAGGCCTCAATGGATATGGTTGCCCAGCGAGCTGGTATGTCCAAGAGCGGGCTTTACGCGCATTTCAGGAACAAGCAGGATATGCTCACCCAGCTTTTTCTTACGGAGTTTGACCGGATTTTTGCCCGCGCTGAGGCTGCTATGTGCCTTGTTGACGCAGTTGAGGAAAAGCTCTACATGGCTATTATCAGCATCGCGGATTACTTGCGCTCATACCCGGAGATACTGATCGCTATGGACTGGATTCGCGTACGCCAGCTTAAGCTGAACTTTTCAGAACTGCCGCGCCTCTTCCGTATCTTCGCTGAGTTTCACTTTGACGAGGATCGTTTTTTCCATGTAATTAAAGAAACTAGCAATGACGAAAGGCGCGACCATATTCCTCAATGGATAGTGTTTCTCATTGTGAATACCCTGATGTACCGGCCTGTGAATATGGACTTCGTCGATGTGCCGGATGAAAGTGTGCGGCTCTTGTACCGCGCCCTCACCTGCGGCATGGGAGGCTTTAAGTAATGAGGCGATTGCGTTATAGTGCGTTAAAATAGTGCGTTAAACAGTAAAAAACGGCAGCAACCGCAATTGGCGATGTTGTCGAACAGTCGCGTGTATACGGGCTGAATATAGCGGCGTTATGCCGCAACAATGCCGCCGGGCTTTGGAAACTGCGGTAAGTTACTGCGTTGTGTAAGTTACCGTGTTTGTGTAGAAACGCTGTTTCTAAGGGTTTGGTGAACATACGTTCCTCAAAGGCCGGAGCAAGGAGTGTTTTATGGTACGATTTTTTTACGGTGAGCGGGGCGGGAGACGCGGCGAGCGGGTCTCTGGCCGGTGCATGGCTTGTGGGGGTACTGCAAGCCGCGTCTCGGCAGTGCTGCTCTTCATCATGGCAGGCGCTGTTGCTGTTGCTGTTGCGCAGGACGCGGCGTCTGGCGCCATGCGGCTGAGCCCAAGTATGGCGGTGGAACTTGCCATAGCGAACAATCTCAGCCTTGAGTCAACGCGGGTAACAAACGAGACCAAGAAGCGCAAGTCGGATTACTCGTGGGGTCAGTTTATACCGTCGGTAACTGTGGGCGGAAGTCTCATACTGGACAATAAGGCGACCACGCAATCAGGGGCAACACTGGTTCCTACCGGTATCCTCGATCCCGCTAGTTACACATCTTTGCCAGGCTTGCCGCCAGAACTACTGGCTAGTCCTGTTTTTGGTGTGGCGGCGGTTCCCTATTCCGTAACGCTTCCCCAATGGCACGTTGCCTCATCCATTCAGGTTTCGCTGAATCTGAGCATTGCCATGATCGAGGCAATGAGCCGCCTGCGCCTTGATTACGAGAGCGGGCTGCTCTCCTATGACAAGGCCGTGTCCCAGCTTGAGCGGGATGTGCGTAAGTCGTACTACCAGATGCTGCTGGTGCAGGAAAACATCAAGCTCCAGAAGGAAAGCCTCGTTACTGCCGAGCGCCAAGAGGCAACGGCGCGGGCGAATTATCAGGCTGGACTTGCGCCTGAACTCAGTCTCTTGCAGGCGCAGGTCTCCAAAGAAAACCTTAGACCCACGATTGAAGAGGCGGAGAATAACTTTAAGCTGCTTATGGCGCAGTTTGCCATGAACCTGGGCCTGCCTTATGACACCAACTTCGAGTTTGAGCCGATGGCAACGGATATTTCCTTTGTGCCGCTTGATGTGCGGGAACTCATTACTCAGGCGTCTGACAGTAAACCGGATATACAGGAAATCAGGCAGAACATTTTGTTGCTGCAAAGCGCCAGAAAAATTCAGGTTCAGTCAATGTATCCGGCGTTAAGCATAAGCTGGGGACTTAACAACGCCTTTACTCAAGACCCGTGGAAAGATAGCTGGTTCAATGGGGACGCATGGAACCAGTCTGGCTCTCTCACCATTTCCCTGGGCTTTCAGCTTCATAACCTGCTTCCCTGGACTTCCAGCCGCCAAGCCGTGAAGGACCTTGATGACAATATGCGGAGCCTCAACATCGGCCTTGCGCAGGCGATACGGGGAACTGAGCTTGAGATTTATAACACCGTGCTTTCCCTGCAAAAGGCCCAGACCCAGATTGCGGCCTTGCAGAAGACCGTGGAACTGGCGCAGCGGAGCTATGAGCTTACCGAGCAGGCGTACCGGGCTGGTTTTCAGGATTTGCTGCAGGTGCAGAACGCGGAGCAACAGCTTAATCAGGCGAAGGTTGGCGTACTGGCGCAGAACTTCACCTACTTACAGGGTCTTCTTGACCTTGAATATGCCATTGGGGTTCCCTTTGGGACCCTGTCGGGGAGTATCCAATGATGTTTCTTAGAGCTTGTGATAAAACTTCCATCGTTCCCAAGCGGGCGATGAGCGGGGCGGCGGCACTGTTTGTCGTCTTCAAACGGGTAATGAGCGGGGTGGTGGTGCTGTTTGTCGCGCTCAGTCTGGGTGCGTGTAACCGAGAGGAGGCGGCAAGCGCCGCTGTTGCGCCAGCGGCAGATGCTGTGCCGATTTTCGCGGTAAACACCACTACGGTGGTGCAGGGACAGATCAGCGACTATATCGCCCTTGCGGGCGACATTGTTGCCGGCTCAACGGTTGATGTCTATTCCGACGTGGCAGGCAAGGTAACGCGGGTCTACACCGCTGTCGGGAGCAGGGTCTCCAAAGACGCGCAACTCGCCGAGGTTGACCCTTCCCGTCCAGGCATGAATTATATTCCGGGCGTGGTTAAAGCGCCGGTCTCTGGTACGATTGTGTCGCTCAATGCCCAACTCGGCCAGACGGTTAGTCAGGCAATGCCTGTTGCCCGCATTTCCAGCAGTGGTAGTGGGCTGGAAATCAAGGTCTATGTTGCTGAGCGATTCGTCTCAAAAATCAGCCCTCACTTGTCCTGCGAAATCATACTGGACGCCTACCCAGGCGAGGTGTTTAGGGGCAGTATCACTGAACTCAGCCCCGTGCTTGATCCAGCGTCGCGTACCATGGAGGTCAAGATTAACGTTGATAACGCGGATAACAAGCTCAAAGCCGGTATGTTCGCCAAAACACGAATCATAACTGAGGAGAAGAGCGGCATCGTCAAGATACCTTACGCGGCCTTAATTGAGCGTTTTGGTGAAACGTATGTCTTCACAGTCGCCACCGACCCCACCGACCCGGCGTTCCGGGTGGCGCGGCGCAGGGTTGTTACCAAAGGCATCTTGGTTGACGGCGTGCAGGAGATACAGAGTGGACTTTCCCCAAATGAGGAAATCGTGGTTCGGGGACAGAGCCTCCTTGAGGATGGCTCGCGGATCAACGTGGTCGAGCGTGTCGCGCCTCTGGCCGCGACAAACTAGGAGTCAAACATGAGTTTTGCTAAAACAGCCGTATCACGGCCTACTACTATCTTTATCATCTTCGTTCTCTTGCTCTGTCTGGGAGGCTTCGCGCTGGTAAACCTGCCTATTGACCTTACGCCGGAGATTAACCCGCCGTACCTCGTGGTTGTAACCACCTATTCGGGCGCGGGGCCTGAAGAGGTCGAGCGCAGCATAACCCGCCCGATTGAAGGCTCTCTGTCAAATGTGTCAAACCTCGAAAAGCTGACGTCAACGTCGTCCAAAGGCACGAGCATGATTATCATGCAGTTCGCTTATAAGACCGACCTCGCCGATGCCTCCGCTTCCGTGCGCGATAACATTGATATGATTAAGGGCTATCTGCCGAGCGGGGCCGGATCGCCGCTGCTCATCAAGTATAACCCGTCAATGATCCCCATTATGGGGCTGATGGTAACCTCGGCGAACCGCACACCGGATGAACTGCGCGAAGTGTCTGAAAACACGATTTTGCCGCGCATTGAGCAGACCCCGGGCGTCGCTACTGGTTCAGTATCGGGCGGACGCGAGAAAATCATCCGCGTGGAGATACCGCAAACGCGGCTTGAGGCGTATGGGCTGACCGTAACCCAGCTTCAAACTATGATCGCCAGCCAAAATATGCAGGTTGCCGCTGGTTCCATCACCGATAACGGCCTGTCGTACATACTGACAACTATGGGTGAATACAACTCGCTGGAACAGATCAAGGACACAGTGATCGCATACAAGGGTGGCGGCGTAGTTAACGGGCAGGTGGAACTGCCGAAAACCGTGCGCTTGCGCGACATTGCCGATGTGTTCGAGGGGTTCCGCGACGAAAACAGCGTGGTCTATGTGAATGGCGTTCCCGCCATTCAGATCACAGTGCAGAAGCAGAGCGGTAAGAACTCGGTGCAGACCGCCAGAGACCTACGGACGCGGCTCGTGCAGATCGCCCGTGAAATACCCAGCGACATTAAGATAACCGAAATCTATAACACCACCGACCAGATCGAGAATTCGATTAACCAGGTGGCAGACGCTGCCATTTCCGGCGCACTGTTGGCTATCATCGTGGTCTTTATCTTCCTGCGCTCGATCAAGCCAACGGTGATCATTGGTGTCAGTATTCCGGTTTCAGTGATCATTACGATTATGCTGATGTACTTCATGGGACTCACGCTCAATATTATGACGCTGGCAGGCCTCTGTCTCGGCGTTGGTATGCTCGTGGATAACTCCATCGTCATTCTTGAAAACATCTATCACTACCGTGAAAAAGGCGCGAAGCTGTCAACCGCGTCGATCATTGGCACTCAGGAGATGCTGATTGCGATCATTGGTTCCACGCTGACAACGATCTGCGTGTTTGCGCCGCTGGTCATGTTTCAGGGCTTGCTTGAGATGATCGGCGAACTCTTCTTCGGCCTTGCTTTCACTGTTGTCATCTCGCTGTTTATATCGCTGGTCGTAGCCATGGTGCTGGTGCCGGTCTTGTCCAGCCATTATCTGCCGCTGGTAACCCGTAAACAAAAGCCGCTCCACAACGCCTTTCTCACAGGTATTGATAAAGTATTCGAGAATTTCTTCAACGAGCTGGGGAATGGGTATAAACGGGCCGTGAGCTGGGTACTGGGACACAAGACTATCACGATTGTGGTGATTATTTTGCTGTTCATCGGCAGTCTCGCCATGATTCCCACTGTTGGAATAGTGTTTATGCCAACGCAGGCGTCTGATTCAGTGTCGGTGTCAGTTACTCTGCCGGTTGGTTCGCCGCTCTCCGATACCGAATCGGTCTTAAAACAGCTTGAGGCTATTGTTCAAAAGGAAGTGCAGGGGTATGAGCGCATCACCGTAACAGTGGGCAGCGGTGGCGGTATGGGGGCGATGTTTGGCGGCGGCGGGTCTACCAACACCGGATCCTTGCAGATTAATCTGCCTCCCTTTGAAGAGCGAATCGACACTGACGAAATCGTTCAGGCAAAGCTGCGCAACCATTTCAATGATTTCGCGGGCGTCGCATTTAACCTCAGCGGCGGCGGCGGCATGAGTATGTCAATGGGCGGTAGTCCCATTGACATCATCGTCAGGGTCGATGATTTGACTAAGGGCAAGGCCATTGCCGAGCAGATTGCCAACGTGCTGCGGGATAAAACCGTATTCCCAGAAGTAACCGAGCCGGACATTAGCCTTGACGACGGTTTGCCCCAGATTGAGCTGCAGCTTGACCGCGAGCGGCTCTACGCCCTGGGTCTCAACACCTACACAGTTGGTAATGAGATTAAGGCTGCGGTTGATGGTCTTACAGCCACCCGTTATAAGGAGAGCGGCATTGAGTACGATGTGGTGCTGATTCTGGCGGAAGCTGACCGCGATGAACTTCCCGATCTTGACCAGATTTTTGTAAACAGTCAGATCGCGGGCCGGGTGCCTTTGTCGAACTTCGCGTCATACGCCAAAAGCACCGGCCCTATCTCCATACAACGTGAGAACCAGAGCCGCGTCATTCACGTAACCGCCGGCACGCTTCCCGGAGTGAAGCTCAATGAGCTGCAAACCAAGGTACAAGCCGCGATAACAGCGGCGATTCCGGCGGATGACGATGTAATCATCGAATATGCCGGCGACTACGCCGAGCTGATAAAGTATATGCAGCGCTTCATCCTTATTATGGCAGTCGCCATTCTTCTGGTCTTCGGGGTTATGGCGAGTCTCTTCGAGTCTTTCAGAGACCCGTTCATCGTTATCTTTACAATTCCTCTATCGTTTATTGGCATTATAGCGATTTATCTCGTCTCAAACGAACCGCTGAACATCCTGTCCGCCGTTGGCCTGCTGGTGCTGGTCGGCGTCATTGTAAACAACGGTATTGTGCTGGTGGACTATACGAATATGCTCCGTAAGCGCGGCTATTCCCTGCATGACGCCTGCGTGGAGGCTGCCGGCAACCGCCTGCGCCCCATACTCATGTCCACCCTGACTACGATAATCGGTCTCGTGCCGATGGCGTTTTCTCCGGGGGAAGGCTCGGAAATGACCGCGCCCATTGGCAAAACGGTACTTGGCGGCCTGTCCGTTGGTTCACTGATGACGCTATTCCTTATGCCGACGATTTACTTTATTATGAACCGTGGTACTGACAAACGGAAGGCAAAGCAGAACGCAAGGCGCGAGCGTATTGCCGCCGGTCTTACCCGCAAGCAGGCGCAGGAGCGGCAGACCGGCGCGGCTTCGGCGGCCACGGCGAAAATGGCAGAGCCAGCAACAACAAAAGCGCCGCTTACCAGTAGCGACATTATTCTTGAAGGGGAGGCGGGTTTATGATCCGTGTTGAAATCATCGCAAACCATTCGGTTGAGGAGAACATCTTGGAGGCGTTTCAGGCTGAGGGTGTTGCTAAATATTATACCAAGATTCCCTTAATCTTTGGCGTAGGTTCATCAGGACCGCGCATGGGCGATGCAATATGGCCGGAGGAGAACTTCATCATCGTGGTCTGGTGCGAAAAAGACGAGGCCGAGGGCATAGAACGCGCCATAGCCACAGTTAAACAGCAGTTCCCGGACGAAGGCATCAAGCTGTTCAAGATGGAACCGTCGTCCGTGTCAGAGCCTAAGGTCGTTACCGTGCAACAGGTACAGGTCGTTGCTGTACCATCGGTTCCGCCGAGCGCCGGCCCCGCGTGGGTGCCGGCAGATGGGTTATCAGTATTGTCGGTGGCAAACACTGAGCCGGCAGAACCAGCAGAGCCGGCTGAACCGCCTTTTGAGATACCTGAGCGTGATCCGCCGGAACCCCCAGCCAGCCCAGAACTCTCTGCTGATGAAATGGTCTTCAAGACGTCCGCGCCACCGCCGCTTGAAGCAGTAGATAAAGCCCCGCCTACTCAGCCGCTGTCTCGGGCTGAGCAGGAACAGCTATGGGCTTCATCGCCGCCAGTTCGGGGGATAGAGGACGAGAATAGCTAAGGGCGATTGCGGTTTATGCTGGCCACGTTACCAGCATAAACCGCACAGACCAATGTCATGGATTGCTAGACAGCCTTTGTTTACGCGCCTTTAGACCGGTGTAAGTCGCTTACGATTATCTGCGGCGTTTCTATGCCGTTGAACCAGTTCCGCGTAATGGTGAACACAAGATCAACCCTGTCGCCTACATCAAATTCGTTTCTTACCTTGTCCACAGCGTTCCAGTAAAGCGCAGTCCATTTGTGTTTACCGGCGTCCAGCGTGAACTTAACGTGCTTTGCCTCAACTTTGCCCACAAGCGTTATGTCTACAATGCGCAGGCTCTTTGCCATAAAACAAAGGGTATCGTTGGCTTCCCCGTACGGCTCAAAACGGTCGATTAACTTGAGTAGATCGGGCGTGAGGTAGCTGTGCGGGAGTTCCGCGTCGATAGCAAGTGTTTCTTTTTCGCCTTCACCTGGGGTAAAGGCAAGCGCGTGAACAGCGGTGTTAAGACGCTCAAGAAACAATGGCCACGTGGCTTTTTCCAGACTGAAACCAGCGGCGTAATCGTGTCCGCCCCAATCAATAAAAAGGTCCGCGCATTGCTCAAGCAGGGGGTGAAGGTCAACTCCGCGAGGTGATCGCGCTGAACCAACATAAGCGCTATCACCAAAGGAGACCACTATAGCCGTAGTCTTGAAGCGTTCAAGAAGGCGGCTTGCCATGATGCCGGTGATGCCGCGAAAGATTTCCTCGCCGGACGCGAGAGCCAGCATCCCCTCATAGCGTGCAATCGTTTCAGCGCCGCGTTTTTCCACGATAAGCCAGGCGTCGGCGCCTTGTCTCTTGCGGGTATCGTTCATGGCGATAAGCTCATTGGCAAGCGTGTCGCGTTGGCGCGGGTCGTCCTCAAGTAGCAGGGCAATGGCTTTGTCTGGGCTGCCCATGCGACCAGCGGCATTGATTGCCGGACAGAGCTTCCATGAAAGATCAGAGCTGGCGAGGTGGTGTCCCGCGAGCCCCAGCTTGAAAAGCAGATCAGACAGCCCGGTGCGCGGCTTTTCTTCAAGCGCGTTAATGCCAACGCGAACCATGAGGCGGTTTTCGTCTCGCAGGGGCATGATGTCGGCGATAGTTCCCAAGCTCACTAACTGAAGGTCTGCGATGTCATCAGCGGTGAAATGCTGTTCCCGTTTGTGTACAAATGAGGTAAACAGGCTGACAAATACATCAAGCTCGGTCTGTTCGTGGTCTACATAGCGGGCAATACGGGACAGTTCCTTGACGCGCAGGAGGCTTTTGCCAGCTGCCTGATGGATTTCCTTACCGATTTCCGGCGCTATATCCAGCATCTGCACTTCAACGCTGTTCCCAAAGATTTTCGCCAAAGCCCTTCTCTGGATTGGCGCGTCCCATACCATGATCTGCTCTCCCTCAAGAAACGCGGGAAACCGCGTCTCCGTGATACGCACCATGTCAGGCAGCAATGTTTCGGTAAGCGTATCAATTACCACGAGATTCCGCAGTTTGGCGACTTCGATGATATAGGCGTCATTTGCCAGCCGTGTATTGAGCAGACAGATCCGCTGCTCGTAGATATCGCTCTTGAGCGCGAAACGCAGTGCTGATACCAGCTTGTAGGCCACGCCGCAGCCGCAAAGCTCACGGAAAGGGTATGCTGAATCAGCGCGCTTAGGATTCACAATGGCAAATGCCACAGGAACGTGTTCCTGTGGATTATGGTGGTCTGTGATAATCACATCGATTGAGAGTTCCTTTGCCCGCGCAACTTCGGCACTATTCGAGATGCCGCAGTCAACCGTGATGATGAGCGTACCGCAGTCTTTGGCAAAACCCTCCACTGCTTGTATCGAAAGCCCATAAGGGTCATTACCAATTGGTATGCGCCAGCTTACATCCATGCCCAGACCAGCAAGAAAACGATAGAGCAGCACGGTACTGGTGATTCCGTCCACATCGCGGTCGCCGAAGATAAGCACTTTTTCGCCCTCTTCTTTTGCGGCGAGAATACGTTCCACCGCGTCCGCCATATCCGGTAACTCAAAGGGATTTCGCAAGTAGCGAGGGTCATTTTCAAGAAAATAGCGGATATTCTCACCGTTAATAATCTTCCGTCGCGCCAGTATTGACGCGGTAAGTAAATCGCAGCCATAACGCTCGGCAATATCCTTTACCAGAGTTTGCGGTATATCTTTTTTATCCCATTTCATGGGCATCTCCTTTTCTGATTACAAACCTAGACTAGTATTGGTTTGCGTCCTAGTCCGAATGTGAGTTCGACAAGTTCCTAACCCAGTGAAAGGCGTCTTCCAACTCACACACATTGAGATCGTCTCTAACATACACGTTAGAGACGATCTACGCCATGCGTGAAAGACGCTCCCACCTACACTGCTCTAAGATACCCCTAAGAAACGCTCCCTCACTATGATGGGACAGCGACTCCCATTACGGTGGGACAACGACTCCCACTACGCTGGGACAACGACTCCCATTACGCTGGGACAGCGACTCCCACCATAGTGGGACTGGTACTCCCATTACGCTGGGACAGCGACTCCCACCATAGTGGGACTGGTACTCCCATTACGGTGGGACAGCGACTCCCATTACGCTGGGACACCGACTCCCACTATGGTGGGACTGGTACTCCCATTACGGTGGGACAGCGACTCCCATTATGGTGGGACACCGACTCCCACCATAGTGGGACAGTGACTCCCATTACGGTGGGACAGGGACTCCCACTATAGTGGGACAACGACTCCCATTACGCTGGGACAGCGACTCCCACCATAGTGGGACTGGTACTCCCATTACGGTGGGACAGTGACTCCCATTATGGTGGGACACCGACTCCCACCATAGTGGGACAGTGACTCCCATTACGGTGGGACAGCGACTCCCACTACGCTGGGACAGCGACTCCCACTACGCTGGGACAGCGACTCCCATCATAGTGGGACTGGTACTCCCATTACGGTGGGACACCGACTCCCACTACACGAGCCGGTTCATATTAGGCATGAACCAGTTCCTTTAAGACAAGGGGGCGTTTTGCTGGTGGCGTGGGCGCGTACTCAATGGCGGCCTCAAGCTGGGGAAGGGCGGCGGCAAGGGAGGCCTCGTCTTTGCCCCAGACCGTCATGATGGGATCGCCTTGCTGTACCGTGTCGCCACCTTTCTTATGAAGCTGGACACCAGCAACCGGGCTGACCGTGTCGCTTGCGCGGTTGCGGCCAACCCCAAGAATAACAGCGGCATGGCCGGTTTTCCATGCGTCGATGCGGGCGATGTAATCATTCCGCGCTGCCCGCACCGTTGCCGTAAACGGTGAGCGATAGACGCGGCGCATGGCACACAGTTGTCTGACATTACCGCCCTGCGCTTCGACGTTTTTAAGGAACAGCGATAGCGGCTTACCTGACACCAGTGTCTCCGCGCAGAGTGCGCGTCCATCCTCAATGTTGGTAACCTTGCCGCCAAGCAGAGCCATACGCGCCGCCAACTCCAGCGTTACTTCAGCAAGATCAGGCGGGGCTTTGGAAAAGTCCTCAAGGCAGTCTAAACATTCTTCCACCTCAAGAAAGTTACCAACCATGTTCCCCAGTGGCTCGTTCATGTCAGTCAGCAGAGCGATGATGCGCTTGCCCATAGCTGCGCCAGTGTCAACGAGAGAACGGGCGAGTTTCTCGCCTTCGAGCGGGTCTTTCATAAACGCGCCGGAACCATACTTCACATCAAGGACCAAGGCGTCCGCGCCTTCAGCCGCTTTCTTGGAAAGTATGCTGGCAGTGATGAGCGGCACTGATTCAACAGTAGCGGTAACATCGCGCAGGGCGTAGAGTAAGCGGTCAGCCGGCACTATGTCTTTGGTCTGGCCGGCTATGGCAAAGCCGGCGCTGTCGAGCGTGGCGCGGAACTCCGCGACGGTGAGCTGGGTGCGATAACCGGGGATGGCGTCGAGCTTGTCGAGCGTACCGCCGGTGTGTCCAAGCGCACGTCCCGCCATCATCGGGTCTCTGACACCAATAGCCGCCGCAAGCGGCGCGAGTATGAGGCTGGTCTTGTCGCCCACGCCGCCGGTGGAGTGCTTATCCACAAACGGACCCTCAATCCCACTCAGGTCGATCCGGGCGCCAGACACCAGCATGGTCTCAGTCAGCGCCGCTGTCTCCATGGCCGTCATGCCATTCAGACACACTGCCATTGCCCACGCCGCTACCTGATAATCAGGTATATCACCCGCCACATACCCGCCAATAAGGAAGCCTATCGCCTCACGGCTCAGCTCCTTACCCAGGCGCTTATCCATAATAATATCTACAGCTCGCATTGTTTCTCCCCTTGTCTATCTACCGGTGCCAGAGACCGTTTCGTTCACACCGCGACTGCTTAACCGGTGCCAGAGACCGTTCGCCACGACTGCTCAACCAGTGCCACACACCGTTCCGCCGCGACTGCTCAACCAGTGCCACACACCGGTAACGGTACCAGACACCGCGTCCCAACTGCTTAACCGGTGCCAGAGACCGCGATTACTAACCAGTGCCACACACCGGCAACGGTGCCAGAGACCATTCACACCGCGACTGCTTAATCGGTGCCACACACCGGTAACGGTGCCAGAGACCATTCACACCGCGACTGCTTAACCGGTGCCACACACCGGTAACGGTGCCAGAGACCATTCACACCGCGACTGCTTAACCGGTGCCA
>JAISAE010000013.1 GCA_031266875.1 Treponema sp. | reverse complement strand
GGCGTCCTCGCGCTCAGCGGGAGCATAGAGGACAAGGCTATCAGCCTTGAGGGTGAGAACATCCTCGCGTTTTATGTCGAGCCGGCTGAGAGCGGGGAGGGAACCGTCACGCTCGTCATTAAACTGCCCGCCGGGTCCGGCATAACAGAGGCGAAGGTTTTTAAGGACGGGGTTGAGCATGGCTCTCCTATCCCGCCGGTTGCTGACACGATTGCCTTTACGGAAACCTCTCTTACCGGGGCCTACTACTACAGCTTCAAGCTGTACAACGCGGAGCCCAAGCTCCTCGGCGTGGTTTCCGAGGTAGTCTATGTGTGGGCGAATCTGGAAAGCGAAAAGACCTACACCCTGCTCCAGAAAGACTTAAATCTCACCTATACCATACGCTACCATGTCCCGGACGAGCCCATGGCGGATGGGCATTACCAGATAGCCACAGCGGTAACGCTTGCCGCGCCTTCTCCCCGTGATGGCTACTACTTTAAGGGCTGGTATGAGCAGGCGGACTTGAGCGGCAGCGCGGTTACCCGGATTCCCGTGGGCAGTACCGGGGACAAGGCTTTCTACTCCAAGTGGATACCACAGCGCCTTTCTACCGACACCCTTACCCCTTTCTCCCTTGCGAATGCGTTAGCGTTGATAAAGGCCGATGCGGGAGAGGGCGATGTATATACCATCATCGTAAACACGGACGAGACCCTCGCGCCCCAGACGCTTTCCTATGATGGTAAAACCGTGAGCATCACCCTTGAGGGCGGCGCGGAGAAGTGGATAGTCTGTCTGAGTTCAAACGGCGCACTCTTTGCTCTGGAAAGCGGCGTAACGCTGAAGCTGGGTAACATCACCTTGCAAGGGAAGAGCGGCAATACGGCCTCGCTCGTCACGGTGAGCAGCGGCGCTACATTGGAGATAAACGCCGGCGCGAAGATAAGCGGCAATACCAAAAGCGGCAACGATGGCGGCGGGGTCTATGTAAACGGCGGCACGCTTACCATGACTGGCGGGGAAATCAGCGACAACACCACCAACTCCGGCGGCGGGGTGTCTCTATACAACAACAGCAGGTTTACCATGAGCGGCGGGTACATCAGCAATAATTTCTCCAAAAGCGGTACTGGGGGCGGTGGGGTGCGTTTAGAAAACAGCAAGTTTACCATGAGCGGTGGAACTATCAGCGGCAACACCACCGCTGGCGGTAGCGGCGGCGGAGTGCGTGTAAATACCAGCAGCATGTTTACTATGAGCGGCGGAACTATCAGCGGCAACACCACCGCTGGCAACGTTGGCGGCGGGGTGTATACTAGCAACACGTTTACCATGACTGGCGGGACTATCAGCGGCAATATCGCTTCCAGCAACGGCGGCGGGGTGTATGCCAGTAGCAAGTTTACCATGAGCGGCGGAACTATCAGCGGCAACACCACCACTAACGGCAACGGTGGCGGGGTGTATGGAGGCATCACCAAGTCGGGCGGAACCATTTACGGGTCAGAGGCGGACGAGCCGCTCAAAAACACCGCCGGAAGCGGCGCCGGCCACGCGGCGTATGCCGCGGCGGACAAGGTGCGCGACAGCACAGCCGGAGTAGGCGCTGACCTGAACAGCGCGCAAAGCGGCGCGGCGGGTGGCTGGGAACTGCCCGCCACGTTCTCGCCTAGCCAGAGCCTTGAGTGGATACGCGCCAACGCGGGAGATGGCGATGTATACACCATCACCTTAACCACGGACGAGTCCCTCGCGCCCCAGACGCTTTCCTATGATGGTAAAACCGTGAGCGTTACCCTTGAGGGCGAGGGGGCGGAACGGACGGTCAGCCTGAGTTCAAATGGCTCACTTTTCACTGTGGGAAAGGGCGTAACCCTGAAGCTGGCAGACAACATCACCCTGCTGGGGAAGAGCAGCAACAATGCCGCACTCGTCATGGTGCACAGCGGCGGCGCGCTGGAGATGAACGCCGGCTCGAAGATAAGCGGTAACGCCACAACCTCCGACTGTGGCAGCGGGGTGCGGGTAGAGGGTGGCACGTTCACCATGTACGGTGGGGAGATCAGCGGCAATTCCGCCTCCAGCTGGGGCGGCGGGGTGTTTATATATAACGGCGCGTTTATCATGCATGATGGGATAATCAGCGGTAATAGCTCTCCCAATGGCGGCGGGGTGCATCTATCCGACAAATGCACGTTTACCATGAAGGGCGGGACAATCAGCGGTAACACCACCTCCACCCATGGCGGTGGTGTGTATCTATTGCCCAGCACCACCAACAGCTTCATCATGGAGGGCGGGATTATCAGCGGCAACACAGCATCCGGCAACGGCGGCGGGGTGTGGGTAGGCGGCACATTCACCAAGTCGGGCGGAACCATTTACGGGGCAGACGCAAGCGATGGGTTGAAAAACACCGCCGAGAGCAACGACGGCCATGCGGTCTATGTTGCGGCAGACAAGAAGCATAATAGCACAGCCGGAGCAGGCGTTACTCTGGACAGCGGCTCATCGGACAACTGGGAATAAGTCTCACGAACCGTGTCTATACACACGGTTCGTGCGCTGTAGAGTGTTGCGCGGTCTGCGCAACACTCCACCTTGTCCAGCACACTCCCTATTCACACGTGATGGTGTCAGAGACCCAAGTAGCAAGTGCATGTCCTGTAGCACATTCAACGCTGGTAGCAAGTGCATGTCCTGTAGCATATTCAACACTGGTGTCGAGATGCAAGCTGGTGCCAGAGACTACGCTGGGAAAGCTCTCCCCACTACGCTGGGGAGCGTCTTCCCACTACGCTGGGGGAGCTCTCCCTGCCATGCTGGGGAATCGCTCCCCACTATGGGTGAGTGTCGTACTCACCTATGCTGTCCACCTCAACGGGCTTTTCTCTCTACGGACGAACTCACGTTAGCTTTGTTAAGTTTATAGACGTACCCATATATCAGAAGATGCGAATTTGATATACAAAGCCTTGATAGATTTTTACTTAATATCTTTTCTCAGACTACCGATGTTGGAATAGAACAGAAAATATACATCTATCTGTGAAGGCACTGTTTACAAAGGGGATTAAGTTTTGAATATCAATACTAGCTTTTCCAAAACGATTGACTTGGTTCATCGCGCTATGGATGCCCGTTCCATGCGCCAAGACATCATTGCCAATAACCTTGCTAATGCTGAGGTAGCGGGATTCAAACGTTCTGACTTGAGCTTTGAAAGTGAGCTGAAACAGGCGCTAGAATCTGGGCAACAAAAGCCTACGCTGGAACTCACGCTCACGGACCCAAGCCATATCGCTAACTGGCAGGAGCAGGACTACCGCAACGTTACGCCGAGGCGGACGCTGGACTTTACCAGCTCTTCCCAAAACAATGGAAACAATGTGGATATGGAGCAGGAAGTTATGAACTATGTACAGAACCTGCTGATGTATAGTCTACTGGCTCAAGCCGAAACCTTTGAGTTCAGTCAAGTCAACACTGTGTTACGAGGTTAATAAACTATGGGAATCTTGAATTCGATAAATATTGCAGCCACGGGCATGAGCGCCCAAAGGCTTCGTTCAGACGTGATTGCGGATAACATCGCCAATGTTTCAACCACCCGCACGCCGGAAGGCGGGCCGTATCGGAGAAGCCGTGTAGTTCTGGAAACTAAAGCCGAGGGCCCGTCGTGGAGATCGCCGTTTCTGCCGGATATGCTGGACAGCGGCCCAGGTCAGGGTGTCAGAGTCGTGGGCATAGAAAAAGACGTTGCCACTGAAAACCGGCTTGTCTATGATCCAACTCATCCAGACGCCATCACTGCCGGCCCGAATGAAGGCTATGTTGAGATGCCTAACGTGGATATTGTTACTGAAATGACCGATATGATCGCCGCGTCGCGGGCTTATGAAGCCAACGCTTCGATTATTGATGGCGCTAAAACTATGTTCCAGCGTGCGCTGGACATTGGAGGGAGGTAAATAAGTCAGTAGCCTAATCCTCTAAGATTAGGCTTGCCGGAGTGATTCGGTAAACCCTTGCTGACTACCCTCAGTGAAGCCGTGGGGCTGAACTACGTTAAGGTGGAATAGAGAGGCGCTCCGTGTCGCTTGCTCTAACTGCGGATGGCGGCTGAAGATTAAACAGTGTTGAGGGTAGGAACAGTGTTGTTGGTGTACATCCACTTACCATTGGGTAAGGGTAATTAATCGGTTGACAGCAATGTTAGCCGGACTTATCTCATGAGGGATAAGAAAAGCGGACAAACGAGCTATTTTTACAAGGAGGTCTGCCTAATGGCAGACGGCGTTTTAGCCATTGAGCTTTAGGTCGCAGTCTAAAGACTTGGGTTTCCACGCCGTGATTTTTATGACACTTTCTAATCTGGCGGCAAGTTCCAGCCTGTCCATGACTACAAGCGACCCCAGACATATCACGGGGTTTATTCCTAGCGGCGCGAATATCGCGGATTTGACTAAGCAGATTGGCGCGGAGTCGGTGTTGCAAAGCGATAACTTCGCGGACGCGATGCTTCGAGCGCTGGATAAGGTTTCTGGCGACCAGCAGAAAGCCGAAAGCCTGATACAGACCGCGATCACTGACCCTGACGCGGTGGATATCCATGACATTACGATTGCTCAGGCCGAGGCAAGCATGTCTCTGAATATTGCGCGAACCGTGCTTAACCGTTTGGTACAGGACTGGAAAGATATTATCAATACCCGGTAAGCTTGATATAGTCAACAAAAAATGAAACCGGGGAGGGATTTATGGGTGAGTGGTTTAGGAAGGCTGTAGAGCAGATAAAGAATCTGTGGGGTAAGTGGAGCCTTTTGCAAAAGCTGATTCTGCTGGGCATCTGCGTGGCGGCGATTGCGGGCGTGGTAGTGCTGTTTTCAGTATCAGCTTCACCTACGATGGTGCCGGTTATTGATACGCCTATCGTTGACCTTGATATGCGGGATCGCATGGTAACGCGGATCAACGCCGAGGGGGTACGGACAGGTGTCTCACCAGCGGGTGTAGTTATGGTGAATGATGAGGAAACCGCCCGTAGAATGAGGGCGATTCTTATCCGTGAAGACTTGGTTCCCAGCGGCGCTGACCCATGGGCTATCTTCGACGTTGCGCGCTGGACCATCACCGATATGGAACGGAATGTGAATCTCCAGCGGGCTATTACTCAGATGGTTACCGAGCATGTGAAGTCGCTCAATGAAGTTGATGACGTCAATGTTACGATTGCCTTCCCGAAAGACGCGCTGTTTCTCTCTGAACAGAGTCCTGTTAGCGCGAGTGTTATCATTACTCCGCGGCCGGGCAGTGATATCACCGAAAACCCCAAGAAAATCGAGGGCATACAGAAACTACTCAAGTTCGCCATAACCGGTCTCAAGGACGAAAACATCGTTATCACCGACCGGAGCGGCATGGTGCTGAACAATTTCGCGGGCATAGCTGATTCCGAGCGACTGAAGACCATTGAGCAGGGCAACAAGATCATTCAGCAGTTGGAAGCCCAGTACCGCGCAAAGGTGCTTACCGCGTTACAACAGACCTTTACCTCTAATCGCGTACGCGACCTTAACATTAAGATCGATATGGACCTTTCCAAGAAAGTGGTTAACACTGAGGAATTTCTGCCTTTTACCATAAGACCTCGAACACCGGGTTCGTCCTATGACGATTCCGATATAGTTGAATCCGTGATTCGTTCCCAGACCTCGAACAAAACAACCTACACAGGTACAGGCTATACCCCTGAAGGCCCCGCCGGTGTTGAGGGTCAGACCTCGCCTGCGTACCGTGATATGTCCAACATCTATGGTACAGTAACGGAGGAAAGTGTTGTTACTAACAATGAGATTAACAAAAGCATTACCCAGGAAGAGAAGAGTCCGAGTATCGACCGCATTACGGTTTCGGTAAACATTGATGGAACCTGGGTTGTGAAGAAAGACGAGAAAGGAAATCCCATTATAAGTAACGGTGTTACCGAGCGGGAATACACACCAATATCGGCGGAAGACCTGCGGTCAACCCAGTCCCTGATACAGAATGCTATTGGCTACAACGCTTCGCGTGGCGACTCTGTTACGGTAACGAACATTGGTTTTGACCGCGCAGAGGAATTTGCCCTAGCTGACTCCAGCCTTGGAGAGAAACAACGTCTTAGACTGATACTGTTGCTCGTTGCTGGTGGTTTGGCGTTCTTACTCATTGTCTTTGTCGCGTTTAAGGTCATATCACGCGAGATTGAGCGGCGCAAACGTCTGGCGGAAGACGAGCGGGCGCAACGGGAAGCGGCTATACGGGAGAGCGCGATCATGCAGGCTGAGGAAGAAGGCGCGGCAATACCTATGTCTGCCGAAGAGCGGACGCGGATGGAACTTCAGGGAAGTATCGCCACCTTGTCAAAGGATCACCCTGAAGATGTGGCGCAACTCATCAGAACGTGGTTATTAGAAGAGTAGGAGAACAAAATGGCAAAAGCGCAACAAGCCGCAGTTAAGAAGAAAGACCCTAGTGAGGTCAGCGGCAGGCAGAAAGCGGCTGTGTTTCTCGTGTCCATCGGCTCTGAAATCTCTTCGGAGATTTTTAAGTACCTGCGCGAAGATGAGATTGAGACCCTCACGTTTGAGATAGCTCGCCTTGAAACAGTTGAGCCAGCCCAGAAGGACGCCATACTCACTGAGTTTCAGGAACTCATGCAGGCTAACCAGTTCATCTCCATGGGCGGTATTGACTATGCGCGGGAACTATTGGAAAAGTCTGTCGGCAGTCAGAAGGCTGTTGATATTATCAACCGACTCACCTCCAGCCTACAGGTTCGTCCCTTTGACTTTATCCGCCGTACTGATCCGGCGCATCTCCTGAACTTTATCCAGCAGGAACATCCTCAGACTATTGCCTTGATTCTCGCCTATCTCGAACCAAACAAAGCATCAGTCATCATCCAGAACCTGCCCCAAGAGGTACAGAGCGATGTTGCGCGTCGTATCGCCACAATGGACCGCACCAGCCCCGAAGTCTTGCGGGAAGTGGAGCGGGTGCTTGAAAAGAAGCTATCCACACTGTCGAGCGAGGATTACACCGCTGCTGGTGGCGTTGAGAGCGTTGTTGAAATCCTCAACATGGTTGATCGCGCCTCTGAGAAGCAGATTATGGAAGTGCTGGAAGGCGACGATCCAGAACTTGCTGAAGAAATCAAGAAACGTATGTTCGTATTTGAAGACATTGTTATGCTTGACGACAAGTCCATACAGCGCGTACTGCGCGAGGTTGACAACGCTGAACTGTCAAAGGCGCTGAAACCCTGCGATACCGAAGTTCAGGAAAAGGTATTCAAGAACATGAGTAAGCGCGCCGGCAGTATGCTCAAGGAAGACATTGAGTTTATGGGGCCGATTCGCATGAAAGACGCGGAAGAAGCCCAGCAGAAGATAGTCGCCATTATCCGGCGACTGGAAGACTCAGGCGATGTGGTTGTTGCCCGTACTGGTGAGGACGAACTGATATGATAAAAGCGGTATTCAGACCGGAAGAGATTGCCATCGGCAATCTCAAGGTGTATCTCGAAGCGCCTCCTTCTTTTACTACGGAAAAGCTCTCTGAAACTACAACGGAAGACAGCGAGGAACCTGAGGTCTACGAAGGTCCCACGGCGGATGATTTACGGAAGGAAGCTGAACTCTTCAAAAGCCAATGGGGAACAGAACGCGAGGCTATGATTCGGTCTGCCCAAGTGGAAGCTGATGGTATCATCAAAAGCGCCGAGGACGCGGCTTTTCAGGAAGTCAAGCGCCGTACCGACGAGGCGCAGACCTTAAAACAGACGGCAAAGGACGAGGCTGAGACGATTATCGCCGACGCTATGCAGAAGGCCAAAGAAATGCAGGAAGCATCGCAGGCCAGCGTCATAAACCGGCAAAAAGAGGCTGAGGAACGCGGTTTTCTTGAGGGCCATGAAGTAGGCTTTAACGAAGGCAAGGCTGAGGTGGAGCGGCTCATTGAGCGTACCCAAGTCGTGCTTGAACGGGCGCAGGACAAACGCGCCGAGATTCTCGCGGAAGCGGAACGTCAGCTCATCGACCTTGCCTTGCTCATATCCCGTAAGGTGGTCAAGGTTCTCTCCGAAAACCAGAAGAACGTGCTTATTGCCAATGTGTCCGAGGCGTTGAAAAAGGTTAAGGCAAAGGGTGAAGTGATTATCCGCGTGAACATGGCGGATATGAAACTTACAACCGAACATACCAGGGAGTTTATCCAGCTTCTTGAAGGCACAAACACGATTCAAGTGCAGGAAGACACATCGGTTGACGTCGGCGGATGTATTATTGAGACAGAATTTGGTGAGATTGACGCTCGCATTTCCAGCCAGATGGCTGAACTGGAAGCCAAGATTCTGGAAATCACCCCAATTGTGGAAAGAACCGGCAATGCAAGGGCCGCTGATGCACACTCTGCTTGATAAGTATGTTGAAAACATCACTACGGTGGATACCATCAAGTGTGTTGGTTATATCTCCAAAGTCCAAGGACTGCTCATTGAAAGCCGCGGTCCCCAGGCCACTATCGGGGAAATCTGCCGTATCGAAGCGCCAAAGGCATACTCCCCAATAATCGCCGAAGTGGTGGGGCTGCGGGACGACACGGTTCAGCTTATGGCCTACAACGAAACCGACGGCCTTGAGGTGGGCAACCGCGTGGTGGCTTCCGGCTCAAGCCTTGAGGTCGCGGTTTCCCGAAAACTGCTTGGCCGCATACTAAACGCTTTTGGTAAGCCCATTGATGACAAAGGCCCGATTGCTAATGCAGTCTACTATCCGGCAATGGCTAGCGCGCCCGACCCGCTGAAACGAAAGCGAGTAACGCGGCGAGTCAGCACTGGGGTTCGCGCCATCGACGGTATGCTGGCCGTAGGTCGAGGACAACGCCTCGGCATCTTCGCCGGTTCCGGCGTGGGCAAGTCAACCTTACTGGGCATGATCGCCCGCAATACTAACGCTGATGTAAACGTGGTCGCGCTTATTGGCGAGCGCGGGCGCGAAGTTAATGACTTTATCGAAAATGATTTGGGTACAGGACTTGCGCGGAGCGTACTTATCGTCAGCCCGTCCAATTCGCCGCCCCTTTCCCGTTTGCGCGGCGCGTATGTAGCAACAGCGGTCGCCGAGTATTTTCGGGATCAGGGGCTGGACGTGATGCTGCTGTTTGACTCGGTAACGCGCTTTGCCCGCGCCCAACGTGAAATCGGCCTTGCCATTGGCGAACCACCCGCGACCCGTGGCTATACCCCCAGTATGTTCGACCAGATGCCCAAGCTCCTTGAGCGATGCGGTACTTCAGACAAGGGAACCATCACCGGCTTTTACACGATTCTGGTGGATGGTGATGACATGGATGAACCAGTGTCTGACACCGTGCGCGGCATACTCGACGGGCATATCGTACTGTCGCGTTCTCTTGCCCAGGCATATCACTATCCAGCCATTGATGTACTTGCCAGCATTTCCCGTCTGGCGCCTGTTGTGTCCGGCCCGGTTACCAGCAAGTCCACCGGCATAATACGGCGGCTCATGGCCGTATACGCGGAAAATAAAGACCTTATCAACGTTGGCGCGTATCACACCGGTTCCAATCCGCTGATAGACGAGGCCGTTGCCCGGCACGAGGACATTGAGCGTTTCCTGATTCAGGAAGTTGGTGAGTATTCCTCAGTGCGGGAAACCCTGTCGCGTATGGCGGCAATCTCCAACAACGGTGAAATACCAGAAGAAGAACTGAGCGGCCTTGACGAGGAGCGGCAAGCTCTGCCCCAAGTCGTGCCAGAGGCGGACCTTGCCCCGTGAAGCGATTCAAGTTCAACCTTGAGAAGGCGCTTAAACTGCGGGAACACCACGAAAAAGAGACTGAGATTGAACTGGGTCGTGCCGTAGGCGCGCTCACCCGGATTGAGCAAGCAATTAACACCGCCGCTGAGGAAC
>JAISAE010000106.1 GCA_031266875.1 Treponema sp. | reverse complement strand
AGATATAGTTTCAGGCCGTAGCTTGGGCTTATATGGTGGAGTCCTCCTATTGAAACCCTCGGGGGGAAGCCGCCTGTGCCGATAAGTCCAAAACAACACTGCGGTCTGGAACTTTTTTTATGTCTGTGGGGTCAGAGACCTACCAAAAACGCTGTACCGCGCTGAGTTCCAGCGGCAAGTGCTTCAAGGGCGCGTTCCCCGCCGTGGGCAAGGATCATGGGGATGCCGTAAGATACAACCTGCTCTGCCGCGTCCAGTTTCGTAGCAATCCCGCCTGTACCAAAGCTACTCGTGCCGCCTGTGCTGATGCACGTCTTGGTGGCTGAAATGTTGCTCACTTCCTCAAGAAGAACCGCGTCAGGATGGTCTTTGGGGTTCTCACAATACAGGCCGTCAATGTCGCTAAGCAGGATGAGTAAATCCGCGCTCCAGAGTATCGCTGACTGAGCCGCGAGCGTATCATTATCGCCAATCTTGATCTCCTCAACGCCCACTGTGTCGTTTTCGTTTATGATAGGCACGATACCTTCATCAACTAAGGTAAAAAGGGTGTTACGCATATTCAGGGTACGGATTGAGTCGCCGAAGTCGTCCCGTGTCAGCAGTATCTGGCCAATATGAAGGCCATGTACCTGAAAGGCGCGTCGCCATGCTCCCATAAGTTCCACCTGCCCAACCGCACACAGCGCCTGCTTGTAGTGAATATCCTGCTTCCGCGCCCATTTGCTCATTGTAGACAGTCCCGCGGCCTGAGCGCCTGAAGACACAAGCACAAGCTGCTTACCCGTGCTGATGAGTAACGCGGCCTGTTCCGCGAACTCGTTGAGAAAAGCCTCGTTGATACAGCCGTTGCTGTCCGCAAGGGTATTGGAACCGATTTTGATAACAATCTTTCGCGCCTGCGCGATGAGTGTTGCTATTGTGTTCATGCTTTACTGCCGTATGTGGCCGGAGCCGAAGATGCGATACTTTACTGTGGTGAGGGCTTCAAGTCCCATTGGCCCACGTGCGTGGAACTTCTGGGTACTGATGCCGAGTTCCGCGCCAAAGCCGAATTCACCGCCGTCGGTGAAGCGCGTTGAGGCATTGACATACACACAGGCCGCGTCAACGTGCGCCTGAAAGTCCTTTGCCGCGATCAGGTCGCTGGTAAGAATCGCCTCGGAATGGCGGGTTCCATAGCGATTGATGTGTGCGATGGCCTCATCAAGCGTGTCTACTGTTTTTATTGCCAGTATGTAATCAAGAAATTCGGTTTCCCAATCTGTTTCTTCAGCGTCTTGCAAAACCAGCGCGGCAGGCGCGGCGCCGATAGCTGCCTTTGCCCGCTCATCACAGCGCAGCGCCACGCTTCCCGCGAACCGCGCCGCAAGCAGCGGCATCAGCGCCGGAGCCGCGCTGCTATGAACAAGCACGGTTTCCACCGCGTTGCAGGCTCCGGGCTTTTGTACCTTAGCGTTTTCAATGATGTCAAGCGCGTTCTGAATCTCCGCGCTTTTGTCCACATAGATATGGCAGTTCCCTTCCCCAGTTTCGATGACCGGCACATGCGCGTTATCCACCACGCGGCGTATAAGTTCCCGCCCACCACGCGGCAGAACCACATCAACAAAGCCCCGCGCTCCAAGAATCGTGTCCACATCCTCATGCCTGCCGGAATCCGCCAGAGCCACTGCCGTTGCTATGCCGCCGCCCTGTTCCAGCCCCTGCCTGATAAGCGCCACCAATGCGCGGTTCGATTCCAGCGCAGACGAAGACCCGCGAAGCAGGATAGCGCAGCCAGCCTTGTACGCGAGGCTGAACGCATCCACCGTAACATTGGGACGCGACTCGTAGATGATAGCCGCAACCCCCAGGGGCACGGTTACCTGCTCAATAAACAACCCGTTTGCCGTGGTCCAGCCAGCGCGAACCTTGCCTACCGGGTCGTCAAGGCGTATGACAACGGCAAGACTGTCGATGATGTCGTTGATCCGTGTATCATTAAGGCGCAGGCGGTCAACGAGCGATTCTTTCATGCCATTGCCAACAGCCTTTTCCACATCAAGCGCGTTTGCCTTGAGGATAAGGCTACGATTCGCGTCCAGCGCACGCGCCACTGACTCAAGCGCGGCGTTCTTCTGCTGGCCATTCTGCTGGGCTAAAGCGGCCTGCGCTGTCTTGAGAGAAACAAAAACCGGTTCTAGTGAATTCATTAACACCTCTAAGCTATTCCTGACGATAAGATAAAGTAACATAACATTCTTTTAGACGGCAGCGCCAGCCATCATAACCCTACAAAGGAGTAGCAATGAAAAACATACGTTCTCTTCTATATATAAGCATCTTTGTGGTACTCGCGTCCTGCGCCAGCAACCAAAACGCAATCAGGGTGGAGCCTGAGCCGGTTCCCCGCGTCTCTGAGGAAGAGCTGTCGCCCATCGACCTTGCCACGCGGCGCGTAAAGCAGAACCAGTCTGACATACGCAAATACTTTGCGCTTGACGAAGTTGCTGACATCATCGTCATGGCCGAGCTTACCGAGCAGTCGGAAGACTTCCATGTGGTTTATGACCTCGTGAACGCTGTTCCCTCTGTTGACGGGTCCCGCTTTACGGTCAGTTTCTCGATAAGCGGCAAGCAGAGCGGCGAGGTACGGGACGATACCCTTGAATGGCTCATTCGGGAAGACAAGGCCGGCCTGCTTCTCGCGCTGGATGATGATTATCAGGACGTGTGGACCGAGTACCTCGACACCTTTGACCGCTACGGCGCAAAGATCACGTTTTTTGTGCAGGGCCGCCTCGATCCCTTCTGCGCCCTTGCCCTGTCGCGTGGACACGATGTTGGCTATCACAGCATCAACCACCTCAACCTGCCCAAAGTATCACGGGAGGTGTTTTTTGAGGAGACCACCTCAGACATCAATACATTCAGGGACGCAGGCGTCCCGCTGAACTCCTTTGCGTACCCATTCGGGCTTTCCGAGTCGTGGATGCACGAGGAACTGCTTCACTATTTCAAGATACTGCGGGGCTACGGCGTTACTTTTCGCGTCTATGACACTGCGGCAATCCAGCGCGGCTACATCAGTTCCAAAGCCATTGATAACACGCTTTACAAGCAGGACGCGGGGTTCGAGGCCATCATCACCCTCATGCTCCGAACCATCAAGTTCATTGGTGGCGACATTGTGTTACCCCTCACCACACACACTATCAGCGATGGCGCGGACTGGGGCATCAAACCGGCGCGGCTTGAGTACCTGCTTCACATGGCCGATCAGCTCAAGCTCAAGTTCTACCGTTACTGCGACTTTGAGCCGCTATAAGGCGGCTTAGTCTCTATCGCTGCATAGCCACGCATGGCGCTTGCGTATGGTAGGCTGAGTACCGCGCCTGATTCTGGGGTCAAGCTAGTGTTTACATTTTAGAAAAGGACTATAGCGTGAGGCATTGACCGGCAATGCCTCACGCTATGTATTTATTCGTAGTCTACGACCGTTGCCCACTTGAGAAGAACGTCGCGCTCTTCTGGCTTGCCCTTTACGAGCTGGGAAGCAGACAGTATTGGTATCCACTTCTCCACGTGCTGGCGAGCGGTGTCGGTCTTCTTGCAGAACAGGGTGAGGTACTGGTTGGCAAGATCGTCGCGGCCTTTGAGGGTGAAGAGCATGAAGGTACGCGCTGCGCACGCCGCTGGATCGCCATGGGTGGCATGAGCCCAATCAATGATGTACGCCTCGTCCTTGTCTGTGATCACAATGTTGCTGGGGTTGAGGTCCCCGTGGCAGAGGTGGTCGATGTCAGGAAGGCTATCAAGGCGGGTGTGCAGTTCATAACGCTGAGTTGCGTCAAGACCGCTCTGGCGTATCTTGGTATGCATCTTCTCTTTGTGGCGTTTGAGGCCGGGAGCTGAGAAGTGGTGCATATTGATCTGTATCTCAACAAAACGCTCCATGTACTCAGCGGTTTTATCGGGGTTCTGCTTTATAAACTCATCAAGCGTGGTTCCCTCAATGTACTCGACGACAAGGGTCCATTTACCGTCAAGTTTGGTTACTTCGATCAGGTGCGGGACAGCTAGGCCGGTCTCGCCGACATACGCGAGGTTCAGCGCCTCGTTCAGCACATTGGCTGCTGAAAAGTCTTCGTTAAAGACTTTTATGGTCTTGTTACCGTCGCGGTAGATTTTTTTGTTCGGTCTGTCCGCGATGAGATTGGTCAGGTTGTAACTCATACAGCCGCTCCTTTTGACAACTTCGTTGTTGCTTCGCTATCTCTGCCATAGTAGGCGTTGAGATACATCTGTTTGATTTCAGCGATCATGGGGTAACGGGGGTTTGTACCGGTACATTGATCGTCAAAAGCCTTCTCGCTCATGTCATCAAGGCGTTCAAGGAAGCTCTGCTCGTCAATGCCGTAGTCCTTGATAGTTTTCTTGATGCCTATCGTGTCTTTGAGTTTTTCGACAGCCTTGATGAGCAATTCCAGTTTTTCTCTGTCGTCCTTGCCCTTAAGACCCAGGAACTCAGCGACTTCACTGTAGCGGCGCAGGGTGTGCGGGTGGTCGTACTGGGGGAAGGTTCCCATCTTGGGCGGAACTTCGCAGGCGTTGAAGCGAAGCACTTCGCTGATCAGGAGCGCATTAGCAATGCCATGCGGGATGTGATGGAACGCGCCAAGTTTGTGCGCCATGGAGTGGCAGACGCCGAGGAAGGCATTGGCAAAGGCCATGCCCGCGATGGTTGCCGCGTCCGCCATTTTCTCGCGGGCTATGGGATCATTCGGGCCGTTGTTGTATGCGGCGGGGAGGTAATCGAAGATGAGGCGCATGGCGCGTAATGCCAAGCCGTCAGTGTAATCCGTAGCCATCATTGAGGCGTAGGCTTCAAGCGCGTGGGTCAGGGCGTCGATGCCGGAGGCGCTCGTCAAGCCTTTAGGCGCGTTCATCATGAGGTCTGGGTCAACAATTGCCATATCAGGCAAGAGTTCATAGTCGGCAAGCGGGTACTTGATGCCGCTCTTTTCATCGGTGATGACGGCGAATGGCGTAACTTCGCTTCCTGTGCCGGCTGAGGTGGGGACGGCGATGAAGTAGGCTTTTTCGCCCATCTTCGGGAACGTGTAGACGCGCTTCCTGATGTCGATAAAGCGCATGGCCATGTCTTGGAAGTTGGCTTCGGGGTGTTCGTAGAGTACCCACATGATTTTGCCTGCATCCATAGCCGAGCCGCCGCCGAGCGCGATGATCACATCTGGTCCAAACTCGGTCATAAGCGCGGCGCCTTCGCGGGCGCAGGCCAGTGTGGGATCAGGCGCTACGTTGAAGAATACCGAGTGAACTATGCCCAATTCGTCAAGTTTGTCCGTGATGGCCTTGGTATAACCATTCTTATAAAGAAAGGAGTCAGTAACGATGAAGGCGCGTTTCTTACCCATGATATCCTTGAGTTCATTAAGGGCCACGGGCAGACAGCCTTTTTTGGTATAGATTTTTTCAGGCGTTCTGAACCACAGCATATTTTTCCTCCGCTCCGCCACAGTTTTGATATTGATGAGATGCTTTACTCCCACGTTTTCACCCACCGAGTTACCGCCCCAAGTACCGCAGCCCAGGGTGAGTGAAGGCGGAAGCTTGAAGTTGTACAAGTCGCCGATGCCGCCGTGGGACGAGGGCGTATTCACGAGTATACGACAGGTCTTCATGCGCTCACTGAACGCGGCAAGTTTTGCTTGCTGGGTATGCTCGTTGAGATACACTGATGAGGTATGTCCGTAACCGCCGTCTTTCACGAGGGAGTCGGCCTTATTTACTGCGTCCTCAAAGTTACTGGCGCGATAGAAGGCAAGCACTGGGGAGAGCTTCTCGTGGGCGAACTCTTCCCCAAAGTCAACGCGCTCCACTTCGCCAATGAGAATCTTGGTGGTGTCTGGCACCGTAACACCGGCGAGTCTGGCGATGGTCACGGCCTTTTGTCCGACGATCTTCGCGTTCAGCGCCCCATTTATAATGATGGTCTTGCGAACTTTTTCGGTTTCTTCAGGTGAAAGGAAATAGCATCCGCGTGTGGCGAACTCCTGCTTCACCTTATCATATACATCGTTAAGAACTATGACCGACTGCTCGGATGCGCAGATCATGCCGTTGTCAAACGTTTTGGAATGGATGATCGAACTGACTGCGAGCAGTATATCCGCGCTATCGTCAATGATGGCGGGTGTGTTACCTGAACCTACGCCGAGGGCAGGTTTACCCGAAGAATAGGCGGCCTTCACCATGCCGGGTCCGCCTGTTGCGAGGATGATGTCCGCCTCTTTCATTACGCGGTCGGTCAGTTCAAGGCTCGGCACATTGATCCAGCCGATGATGCCTTCCGGTGCGCCCGCAGCGACCGCCGCCTCAAGCACGATACGAGCGGCTTCATTGGTACAGCGTTTTGCGCGGGGGTGCGGCGAGAAAATGATGCCGTTGCGCGTTTTCAGGGCAAGCAGTGACTTGAAAATTGCCGTGGAAGTGGGGTTAGTCGTGGGGATAACTGCCGCGATCACTCCGATAGGCTCGGCGATCTTCTTGATGCCGTACACTGCGTCTTCCTCAATGACACCGCAGGTCTGCGTGTTCCGGTAAGCGTTATAGATGTACTCAGCCGCGAAGTGGTTTTTGACGACCTTATCCTCAACCACCCCCATACCGGTTTCCTGCACCGCCATCTTGGCGAGCGTGATGCGTGACTGGTTGGCGGCATCTGCGGCGGCAAAGAAAATTTTGTCCACCTGCTGCTGACTAAAGCCTGCGAAGATGCGTTGCGCTTCCCGAACCCGCACAAGGGCGCGTTCAAGACCAGCGACATCTTCGACTGTTTCATACAGGATCGAATCCATATTCATCCCTCCTTATATCCATAGAAATCTTTTAGTATAGATATTTTTTTATCTATACCTTGATATAAATAATATAGTTAACCAAAACTGTCAATGAGTTTGGAAAAAAGCATGATCTGCAAAAGAGCGTCATCTTCTTGTTTACGCTGAAGAGGCTTTTCGCGTAATGGCAGAAGTGTAGAATTACAGCGCCAATGATAAGCCGAATCCCCATGCAAGATTGTTGCTCCACTCCTGCGGGTCAGAGATTACCCACGCGCCCCAGAGATAGGGCGTTAAACTGAAGGGTATGGTAGTAACAATGACGCTCGATATGGTCATGCCGAGTCGCAAAACCAGCGATTGGGCAAGGTGATAGCTAGCAGCGGGAAGCAGGAGCGGTGCCAGAGATATGCCCGGCGCGGTCTTACCATCGGTCTCGTCGGCGTTGTAGAACACGCTCCGGTATGCAAGTGTGCTGTACAGGCGGTTGTAATACAAATGGCCGAGGTTCTTCTGAATGTCCAGCGAAAAAAGCTTGAGTTCTGCTTCGCCGCCAGCAAGCCATGAAAGCCGCCTAATGTATTCCGTTGAGTATTCAACTGAAGCGACATCGCTAAACAGTGAACCGCCGATATAGTCGTTTTCGTGGTTTAGCGACCTGCCGTACAGGTCGAGATTGGCGGCGCTGCTCCATGCGTGATAGAGCGACAGCTTCAGCCGGAATGCTTCAAAGGCGACGCTCAGGCGTTCCTCACCGCCGATGCTCTCTTGCGGCAGGGTATACCGGACAGTCGTATTCAGCGAAACGCCATTCCCGAACAACTGCCAGCGGAACCGGCGCAGGCCGTTAAGATCAAGCCCGGCGCTGAGGGTATAGATCGGCTCCTCATAGCCCCATGTGTACACATTGGAGCTGTTGAGCGGATCATTAGCAATGAGGCTCACGGTTGCGCCAAGCCTGAGTCCCCACGACGACGCGGCTTGTATGCCGGCAAAGGTACGGCGATAGGGTATGTCCTTGGCTTTGTTGATGCCGTCGCTTACCTCAAAGGTCAGGGGGAAGCCAAACCCAAGCGTCTTCCACTGAATACTAAAGGCGCCCATGAGGTCGCGGATGTTCATGTATGCTTCCAGCGTGACGAGGTTAGTATCAGTGGGATCCATCATCTGCGACATAATGCCAACGCCGTCAACGCTCAATCCAGTTGTTGACATGAGAGGTACGGGTAGCCAAAGCTGAAACGGGTTCATGTAGGCAAGCGGATTATAGCGCGTGGCCGCCAGGGTCATGGTTCCACCAACAGCGGGGATATTCGCGGGTAACGGCGTTGTTTCCCAGCGCGTGAACAGGAGCGGAGCGTGAACGCCCGACAGCGCATCGCCCGCCTCCGGGTAACGCGCCAGCGCGTCCCATGTCGAGAACGCGGCGCGGTAATACACCTCATTGCCAAGCCGCGCCGGTAGCGACACGCCGCCGGAAAAGTCACGCGCACTAAACACCACGCTAAAGTCGCCAGACACCGGATCATCGCCAAGTCCGCGCAGGTCTATGGCGCCGAGTTTGTAGAACCGGTCATCGTGGTTAAAGCCAAAGAGCAGATGTCCTTCGCTTGCCTGAAGAAAACGCATATAACGCCAACGCTCGTCGTCAGTGCCAGACGAGAGTGTGTAGGTCGTCTTTGTATCGTAGTTGTACAGGCAGAGTTCGCGTATGCCGTCACGCGCCGCGACAAAGGCGATCCATGTGTCGTTTACAGCACAGGGGCTGGTGAGGATGAGGCTCTCGTTACCCATCAACAGCACTTCCTCTTCATCATTGCCGGAGCGAAAGACAAGGTTATTAAGGTGGCGCGTGGAACTCAGGCCAATAACGCCGTCACGAAAGTAGTGACCCTGATACAGATCGCTCCATGAGCGCCCAGTTCCCCAGCCATTGCCGGTGTTGTATTCAGTAACAATGGCAGCGGCCAGGTCTTCGGTATAGCGGTATGAGGACACCAGGGCGCGGCTTCCATCTGCCGATACGTCGAGATCGTAGCTTGAGGTGTCAATGACTGAGGAATTGCGGCTGCGTCCGGTCGCCGGATCAAAGACGACAAGCGCGCCCGCAATGATGTCCAGCGCAAAGACCTTGCCGCCGCCCGTGTCAATGGCGGAAATCAGCGCCTCGCCGCCGCGTACAATGCCGGCGCTGTTATCGGCAACTCCATCAAGGCGCAAAGAGTCCTGAAAGCTCTGCCATGCGTCCAGAAACGCCATACCGTATACATTAGTAAAGCTATGAAAAAAGCCATTATTATAGAAGAAAAATGAAAAGTGATACTTACCGCCCATACTCTGCCAGAGTTCCGCGTACTTTTCCATGCCGTACTGTTTAATCAACCACGCCGAAAACAGCCCGCCATACTCATACCAGGCCCCGCTCGGTGGGTAATCGTAGACGCCTGACGCCTGAAACGGCGTCAGGAACGTATTGTCAATGATGGCTTGCCGTAACACCTGCTTCGTAAGCGGGTCATTGACGCGGCCAAACCCGTCGAGGCTCTCAAAGGCCACAGAAACGCCCTCTACCATGAACAGTGGAGCAGTAAACTGAGTGAGGTTGAACCAGCCGCCGAAGATGTCGTATAAGACCTGAAACAGGGGACTGCGGCTGCTCAGGGAAGCGGCGTGAGTAAGCTCGTGCAGGAATACGCTTTCCAGCGCGTTTTCAAATGTAGCAAAGGTATTGGGATTTGTTGGCGTGTCGAAGAGCATGATGTGGGGATAAGGCAAGGAGCGCATATACGAGTTGAACTGGTCTGTATGCGGCGTTATCGCCACCGGTATTTTTCCTTTAAGGCTGATACCCAGGAGCGCCGACACCCGCTCATACACGCGGTCAGCGAAACCAGCGACACGTTCCGCTGTCTGCCACGAAGACTCTGGAAAGATAATCTCAAAGTACCTCGTTTCATGTACTCGAAACGAGGTAAACGGCTTAAAGTTCAGCATTTGCGCCGAAACTGACGCAATGCTTATCACACCCAGTAGCAGTAACAGATTCATTTTTAATTTCAATTTCAATCCTCCATGATATGTGTTAAAGATACCCACATTATGCGTTAGAGTCGCTCTAACCTACGGTGTTAGAGATGCGCCATACTATGCGTTAGAGACACGCTAACCTACGGTGTTAGAGATGCGCCATACTATGCGTTAGAGACACGCTAACCTACGGTGTTAGAGATGCGCCATACCATGCGTTAGAGACACGCTAAGCTACGGTGTTAGAGATGCGCCATACCATGCGTTAGAGACACGCTAAGCTATGTGTTAGACATGCTCCATACTATTAGAGACGCTCCCCATCATGTGATGGAGCGTCTCCCTATCATGCGGGGGAGCATATCCCCATTACGCGATGGAGCCTTGTCCTACTACACAGGGAAGCATCTCCACACTATGCATTAGAGATGCTCTATACTATGCATGAGTGATCCACTCATCACTGGGTAAGCGTTTCTCTCACCATGCATGGATGCATATTAGTTCCATGCGTGGACGCATACTAGTTCCATGTGTCCACACATACTAGTTCCATGCGTGGACACATATTAGTTCCATGTGTCTATACATACTAGTTCCATTGAGTGAGTGAGGTACGCACCACTGCGTGAGTGAGGTAATCACCACTGCGTGAGTGAGGTACGCACCACTGCGTGAGTGAGCCGCTCACCACTGGGTGAGTGAGAGCATCTCTACACTACGGGTTAGAGATGCTCCATACTATGCGCTCATATTGAGCGCGACTATGCGACTACTGACTTCTTGAAGTTTGCGACCACTTCATCAACGGAGGGACGGGCGTCAACGTCAACTAGTACGCCCTTATTGCGGTAAAAATCAATGAGAGGCGCGGTTTGGGCGCGGTAAACCTCAAGACGCTTTTGGATGGCTTCAGGTTTATCATCATCGCGGATGTAGAGTTCGCCACCACAGGCATCACAAACGCCAGCCTGCTTTGGCTTGCTGAACACAACATGGTGATTAGCCCCACATGCACGGCAGACGCGACGACCTGAGAGACGTTCCAATATGGAACTGTCGGGAATGTCGAAGTTCACCACCTTGTCCACAGTGGAGAAGGTGGCGAGAGCCTCTGCTTGCGGAATGGTGCGGGGGAAGCCGTCGAGGATGTAGCCGGCTTGAGCGTCAGCCTGAGCGAGGCGCTCCTTCACGAGGGCAATGGTGGTGTCGTCGTCAACGAGCTTGCCAGCGTCGATGATTGCCTTAACTTTCAAGCCCAGCGGGGTTTTTGCGGCAATGGCTTCGCGGAAGATCGCGCCGGTGCTGATGTGGGGAACCTTGCAGATGTCCACAGCTTTGGCGGCAAGAGTACCCTTGCCCGCTCCAGGCGGTCCTAAAAAAATCAGTTTCATAAACACTCCTATATGCTTGTTTTGATCCACGCGCTCATATTGAGCGCAATTCAGCGCCTATAGTGGGTTTAATACCTCGCCCATTGGGGTATAAACTAAGGGCGCAGGGATTTATTCTTCAAATACGGTACGATTTCAAAGAGAAGCTGTCAATACCTCTGAAGAATCCTCCCAAGTCCATCGGCGTTAAGGTTTTCGGAGGAGGTAGGTCGCTAAGGTCGCGCATCGCGGCACAGAATCCTAAGAAAACAAAAGCCTAAGTCCCTGACAGGAGGTATATGAGAGGTAGATGCGGAATCCTCCCTTGCTAGATCTTCTCATTCCCTTTAATTTATAAGCTATGGAACTTTCTATCATTGGCTATGACCCTATAGGTGCATGGCAGCGCGAGCCGCCGACAGTTGAGGAACTCTTGGAGTACCGCAACAGCGCCGGACTTACCTGGATTAACATTAACGGCCTGAAAGATGCCGCCGCCATAAGCCGGATTGTTGAAACCTTCGCCATACACCCCTTAACCGTCGAGGACATCCTTGATGTTGAGCAGCGCCCCAAGGCTGAGGAGTTCGACAATTACCTGTTCATCACCTTTAAGTCCCTGGGACACCGGACAGACAAAGCCAACGGTGAACTTGATCTGGATCAGATAAGCCTTATTCTCACCGCTGATACGGTGATCACTTTTCAGGAAAGACCCAATGACCCGTTTGAGGGGATCAGACGGCGTATCATGAACAACGTTGGGAAAATTCGGCGCGCTGGCGTAGCCTACCTCGTCTACGCGATCATGAACGCGGTGGTTGATGAATACTTTTTAGAGCTTGACCGCCTGGGCAATGACATCGAAGTCTTTGAAGAACGCGCCCTTGACGAGAACGACAATACGCTCCTGTCCGACGTACAGCGGGTGAAACAGGCACTCCTTGAGATCAGGCGGGTTATCCGG
Organism: Treponema sp.; assembly: GCA_031266875.1. Lineage (GTDB taxonomy): Bacteria > Spirochaetota > Spirochaetia > Treponematales > Breznakiellaceae > JAIRMT01. The sequence goes on along the minus strand of JAISAE010000106.1, from coordinate 26,788 downwards.
CCTCTGCGCGAAGGGTTGAACGTAATCTTGCACCTTGATTCTAAACTCATCGCTTCACCGCTTGACCCCTTTTTCAAAGACCTGCACGATAGCGCAACCCAGGTGTTTGATAACGTGGAACTCTTCCGCGAATTACTGGACGGGGTGATGGAAGTACACCTGGCATCGATCTCTAACCGCATGAACAAGATTATGCAGGTGCTGACTATCATTGCGACCATTTTTATCCCCCTAACCTTCATCGTTGGGGTCTATGGCATGAACTTTACCAATATGCCCGAACTCGGATATCCCCACGCTTATCCCATAGTCTGGGGTCTGATGATACTCATCGCTATCGGCATGATCATCTTTTTTAAGCGCCGTCATTGGTTATAGCAGTCCCATGCGGTATTTTTCGATTATTGATGACGCCGCGCTCCGTGCCGGCGCGGAGGCGTTATGCGCCGGTGAGCTGGTAGCTTTTCCCACAGAAACGGTCTACGGCCTAGGCGCTGATGCCTTTAATGCCCTTGCGCTGGCAAAGGTGTTTGAGGCAAAACAGCGCCCACGTTTTGACCCACTCATCGTTCATATTGCTGACCTTGACAGTGTGGAGCGGCTTGCCGACCTGAGTCTGCTGGACGCGGCTGCACGCGCTCGTTTTGACACGCTTGCCCACGCGCTCTGGCCTGGGCCTCTGACACTCATACTGCCGAAACAAAGGGCTGTGCCTGAGCTTGCCACAAGCGGGCTTCCAACAGTGGCGTTACGCTTTCCCCAGCACGATGTGGCGCTGGCGCTGATCCGTGCGGCAGGCGGCGCGATAGCCGCACCCAGCGCCAACCCCTTTGGCTACCTCAGCCCCACGCGAGCAGAGCATGTGCGGGAACAGCTCGGCGAAAAGGTCGCCGTTATCCTTGATGGCGGTCCCTGTGGTATCGGCGTTGAGTCAAGCGTGCTGGAACTGGTGTCAGACACACCGCGTATTCTGCGCCCGGGTGGAATGCCGCGTGAGCGCATTGAGGCGCTTATCGGCGCGGTGGAACTGGGCGCGGCGTCGACTGTAACAAAGCCTCATTCGCCGGGCCAGCTTAAAAGCCACTACGCGCCTCGAACCAGCCTTACGCTCCATAGCCGTGCTGAAATGCTTGAACTGCCCTGGGAGCCTGCATCAGCCTGGCTTTTTTTTGACGGCGATACCCGCAATCTCTGGCTGCGTCGCCGCGCCATAACCGCAGGCCACGACCATGGCCGTATCTACACGCTTTCGGAACACGGCAATCTGGCTGTTGCCGCCGCCGCGCTCTTCGAGACCCTGTATAAAATTGACCATGCTGGCGCATCCATCATTCATACCCAGCGCGTTCCCGGCGCCGGACTGGGAAACGCCATCAACGACCGGCTTGAACGAGCAGCAGTTGGCTTATCTTGTTAGAGGAAGACACTGCGATCACGGGCTTCCCGAAGAGGAGCGTTTAAGAGCTACCGCCGCCGTGTAGGGCTGTTATGTTATCATGGCATACTAGTTCCATGCGTCCACGCATACTAGTTAGACGCGCTCACGCATACTAGTTCCATGCGTCCACGCATACTAGTTCCATACCAAGCCTGTTATATCAGCACAGCTAAGGTGTAGGCGTCGCACTAACTAGTGTGCGGGTATTGCACAGTGTATACTTGAATAAGCAAACCATAAAGCTGCGCCAGATGAAAAACTACTCTATTCGCTCATGTATAAGGTGTGATAGTATGAACTTATGAGTTTTGGAGACTTCATTGTTGAACCCGGTAAAGCGCTTCCATTAGGCGCGGTCTTAACTGAGAATGGGGTAAACTTTTCCCTGTTTTCCCGTAATGCTGACTCAATCACGCTGCTATTGTTTGAATCAGACGCGCCTGACAGTTCGTATCAGGCGCTGAAGCTTGATCCCATAAAGAATCGCACAGGTGATGTGTGGCATTGTTATATAGCCGGCCTCAAAGCCGGAACGCTGTACCTCTACCTCGCGGACGGTCCGTATGCTCCTGAAAGGGGGTTTCGGTTTAATCCTCATAAAGCACTCATCGATCCCTATTCGCGGGCCCTGACCCGTTTTGATAACTGGGACTTCAATGCCTGTACTGGTTATAACCACGACGACTCAGGGCGAGACCTCTCGTTCTCTCTTCAGGAAAACTTCCTCACCTCGCCACGCTGTGTGGTTATTGATGATGAGTTTGACTGGCAAGGGGATACGCCGCTCAACTATCCCCTGCGTTTCAGTGTCCTATACGAGACCCACGTCAAGGGTCTTACCGCCCACCCTTCTTCCGGTGTGGCGCACCCAGGAACCTATCGGGGTGTTATTGAGAAAATACCCTTCTTTAAGGAACTGGGTGTTACCAGCCTTGAGTTTCTGCCTCTTCAGGAGTTCAACGAAAATGAGTATTTCCACCAGAACCCCCGTACCGGCGAGCGTCTGCGTAACTACTGGGGTTACTCAACAGTGAACTTTTTTGCCCCCAAAGGTTCTTACTCCTCAGACCGCAGTCCGGGAGGGCAGGTGCGGGAATTCAAAGAGATGGTACGGGAACTGCACAAAGCCGGCCTTGAAGTGATTCTGGACATTGTGTTTAACCATACTGCCGAAGGTAATGAGATGGGGCCGACTTTTTCGTTTCGAGGTCTTGATAACTCGATTTATTACATGCTTGACGAGAACAAGCGTTACTACAAGAACTACTCTGGCTGTGGCAATACCGTGAACTGTAATCATCCGGTAGTGCGGGACCTCATCATTGAGTGCCTGCACTACTGGGTGATGGAGATGCATGTTGACGGGTTCCGATTTGATCTCGGCTCTATACTTGGGCGCGACCAATACGGCAGGCTTCTTGAAAATCCACCCACGCTGGAACGCATTGCCGAAGACCCGGTTCTGCGGCACACCAAAATCATCGCCGAAGCCTGGGATGCCGGTGGTGCGTATCAGGTGGGCTGGTTCCCCGGGGGCCGCTGGGCCGAGTGGAACGATCACTACCGCGACGACGTGCGACGTTTCTGGCGAGGCGACGCCAAGCAGACGCGCCACCTTGCCACACGGATTTCCGGCAGTTCCGACCTCTACTTGCGCGACGGCAGAAAACCGTTTCACTCGATTAACTTCATCACTAGCCATGACGGTTTCACCTTAAAAGATCTTGTCTCCTACTCCGCTAAGCACAACGAGGAGAACGGCTGGAACAATACCGATGGCAGCGATAATAACAGCAGCGCGAACAACGGCTTTGAAGGCCATTCTCAGAATCCTTCGATAGAAACGATCCGCGAGCGCCTCTTAAAGGATTTCATTGCCACGATGATGATATCGCAGGGAACACCGATGATACTCGGCGGCGACGAGTTTGCCCGTACCCAGAACGGTAACAACAATGCTTACTGTCAGGACAACGAGACTTCATGGTATGACTGGTCGCATCTCAAGACCTACGCAGGACTTTTCCGCTTTGTCAAAGAGGCCATAGCGTTTCGCCTGCGTCATCACGGTTTCATGCGGCCTGAATTTTACACTGGCCGTGACAACTACAACGCCATACCTGACATCAGTTGGTTTGACGAAAAGGGCAACACCCCTGACTGGAACAACCTTGATGACTGCCTGGCGCTCCGCATAGATGGCAGTAAAGCCGACATTCGCGCTGACCGTGACGACAATGATTTTTATATCATGTTTAATGCCGGTTCAAGGCAGGTTCCTTTCAACGTCTACAAGGCGCCTGAAAATAAGAAGTGGTTTCGTGCGATTGACACGGCCCTTTCCTCACCGGATGACATCTGTCTCCCCAAGGCCGAGAAACCCTTGCCCTATCCTGACATTTACCTTGTAAAGCCACGCAGTCTGGTTGTTTTGTTAAGCGTATGAGTGTGTGGTGTTGATGACTTTATCACTTATACGATGATAAACTATTTGTCAAACGCTTATAAGCGCATCATCACACCCACAATCACCTATAGTTTCTACCCGTTATTCCCTGATGATAAGCACATCAGCGTCAAATGCTCCACTCCCGATGCTGGTAACACTATTCGGGATCGTTACACTCGTTAACGGTGTGTTATAAAATGCCGTATACCCGATACTGGTAACGCTGTTTGGGATCGTTACGCTCGTTAACTGAGTTTCCCTGAACGCTCCGTCCCCGATACTGGTAACACTATTCGGGATCGTTACGGTCGTTAATGGTGTACCTCTAAATGCATAATCTTCAATGGTGATAACACCGTTACCTATCGTTACACTCGCTAATGGTGTGTTATAGAATGCACGAGACTTGATGCTGGTAACGCTGTTTGGGATCGTTACAGCCGTTAACTGTGTGCCTCTAAACGCCCCACTCCCGATAGCAACAACCGGGATGCCATTTATTTTACTCGGTACCGCAATGGCTTTATCATCACCCGAATAACCAGTAATGACGAGCCCGTTCCCGACCTGTTCCGTGCCCCACACCGATTCGTCCACCCTTTGATTGATAACTACAGCGGGAGCGGACTGCGTAGTGGTAGCTTCTGATACACAGCCAGGGAACAACAATGCCACGCAACCTAATGCGGTACCCACAAACCACTCCTTTTGCGCCACCCAATGATGGCTACCAACTCCTTGAGTGATCATTCGTATACCGCAACATGACACGACTGTAGCTGTACTATTTCCAGCTATAACTTTTGACCATACTGATAGAGTAGGAAGTGTGTTTGTAATAGCTAACATTATTTTTTTTACATTAGCTATCTTTGCGACGAAATACAAGAAACTAGCAAGATAAATACTACCAATAAATATAAAATATACGATAGGGGGGGGGGGGGTTATAATTTTACTATTACCATTCATTTGTGATGTCCTCCAAAAAAAATATTTTGAATAGATATACTCATATATCATGGCAAAAATAGTAGCATACCTATGTATAAAAGTCAAGCTGTTTTCTCAAAGTCTTTAAATTTTCTGGAAGCTACAAAGTAGATAATGTATAACGACTGGGTATCAACGCTACTCATAAACACAATAAAAAGAATACAATCCATCTCTGAATTAAAATAGGATTGAGAGTAATAATGAAATGTTTCTATGATCGTATAAATTCAACAACAGTTCCATCATTCAAATAGAAAATGACATTCAATTGCCGTATTTCGATGGAAATGATATAATCACCCACAATCAACTAAATCACATATTGACAATACCCCATTTATAGTTTATATGATGCGTAGAAAACGTGGAGGTTTACTGCGAATGCACAGGAAGATTCTCGTTATATGTAGATCATTGGTTCAATTTCCAGTCTTGGCTTTTACAAAGTGATTGATTTACACACCCATTCAACAGCTTCAGATGGCAGTCTTAGTCCCACAGCGCTTGTTCACGCAGCGGCGGTACGGGGCGTCACGGTGCTTGCCCTTACTGATCATGACACCCTTGCCGGAATCAGTGAAGCGGAGCAGGCAGCAAAACAGGAAGGCATTCGGTTTATACCTGGGATTGAAATTGAGATTTCGTGGGAACCGGGCGAGTTTCATCTGCTGGGCTTGGGTGTATCAAAACCAAGTCCCGCGTTCATGGAAACTATCGTGGGTCTGGCTCAGAAGCGGGAGGCGCGTAACCACGCAATCATTGGGCGGATGCGGGAGGCTGGCATTGAGGTGCAGTACGAGGACATCCTTGCCCTCTCTGGTGGTCATTCAGTGGGTCGCCCTCATTTCGCTTCGTTCATGGTGAATCAGCATATTGTCAAAAACCATGAACAGGCATTTGAAAAGTATCTCGCCAAAGGAAAGCCATTTTACGTTCCCCGCGAATGTCTAGAATTCCGGCGGGCGCTGGCGCTTATCAAAGAGTCAGGCGGAATCACGGTTCTCGCTCACCCCATGTCACTCTATGTCGCTTGGGGCAGCCTGCCATCGCTTATCAGGAACTTCCAAGAACAGGGTATGGACGGTATTGAGGCATGGCACCCTAACGCAACGCTAAAGGCGTGTAAGCGGCTTGAGGAACTGGGGCGCTCGCTGAATATGTACATTACAGCCGGAAGTGATTTTCACGGAGTAAATCGGCCTGACCGGAAGCTTGGCGTTACCTCCGGCGACCAAAAGATAAGTGAAGCAATTCTAGAAGCCATACCGCCGCTGACTGAAGGCTTTGGGACGCTTCCATCGACAAGTCTATAAAAAATTTACAGTGTATTGCTGCGATAGCTCTTGCTTAAGGGTGATACCCACACGCTCGTTAGCTGCGATAGCTCTTACTTAAGGGTGATACCCACACGCTCGTTAGCTGCGATAGCTCTTGCTTAAGGGTGATACCCACACGCTCGTTAGCTGCGATAGCTCTTGCTTAAGGGTGATACCTACACGCTCGTTAAGGCGCGATAGCTCTTGCTTAAGGGTGATACCCACACGCTCGTTAGGCGCGGTAGCTCTTGCTTAAGGGTGATACCCACACGCTCGTTAGGCGCGGTAGCTCTTGCTTAAGGGTGATACCCACACGCTCGTTAGGCGCGATAGCTACACACTCGCGTTGCAGATGTTCCGCTTGTCCTATAGCGCCTGACATCGCAGTATCAGTGCAATACCGCCTCTGACACCGCAGTACCTACACGCTAGCTAAGGGCGATACAGGATGCTTCCAAAACTTCACCTTTAGTACAATGTTACCTGACTGTAAGTCGGCTTACTTCAGGACGCTTCCCTCACGCTAGTTCCATGCGTCCATGCATACTAGTTAGACGCGCTCACACGCTAGTTATATGCGTTCACACATACTAGGCTTAGGCGTGGACACATACTAGTTAGATGCGCTCACGCATACTAGTTATATGTGTCCACGCATACTAGCTACATGTGTCCACGCATACTAGGCTCAGGCGTGGACACATACTAGTTCCATGTGTGGACACATACTAGTTATATGCGTCCACGCATGTAGGCTTTTCTTAACGCGCCAGTGAGTCAAAGTAACCGGCGACAAAAACCGCTGGAGAGTTCCAGTAGATTGCGATTTCGTTTGACGACGCAGTTGGTGTATGGTCGATCCAGAACTTAGCTGGCGGCGTATCGGGTGGAATTGTCATTTTAGCGGCCATGTCTGGATGTACCTTGTTGGGGCCGCCTGACACTAAGCCAGGTATAGGCGCGTCAACGCCATCGGCATAGGAAGGCCGGTGGTGGGGAAAGCGGAACGCTTTGTCGCCAAAGCCGGTAACAAAACTGTAGCCAGTCGCGTTGAGTCCGAGGAGGTAATCAAACTGGGTCTGCGCCGCGTTCTGGTACTTGTCCAGGTGGGTGAGAAGCTTGGCGCAGATCATAACGATAGCGTTGTTGAGAATGGGTAATATACTTCCCCAGATGTAGTTATCTGCGGCAAGGGCGGTTCCATAACCACTTCTTTTAGTAAGTTCCACAATCTCGCCGGCGCGCTTGAGGAAACGGTCTCGAAGGTTTGAGAGAAACATAGGTTCCAGCGTGTCTTTAACAATAAAAAGACAACACAATGCGCCAAAACCAGCGGTTTCCCGCCAGCCGAACTGGGCAATGTCAACCTTGTCTACGCGCTTTTTTATGGCTGAGAGATACGACGCCTCATTTGTGGCAGCGTAGAGCTCGCAGGCAGCCCAGAAAAGGTCATCCTCGCAGTTTGGATCGCCGTATTCGCCGGAGCTGAGGTTCGGTGGATTCCTGAACGGGACAAAGGTAGGGTGTTCCTCAAGGTACGACCAGGCTTTTTTTGCGGCCTGCAAGAGTCTTTCGGCGAGAAGCGGGTTGTACTTCCGGTACACACGGTAGGCTTGCGCGCTTACAGCGGCAAAGCACGCGGTAGAGCAGTGTGAAACGTCAAAGAGTAGGAGTTCCTCCCTATCGTCTTCGGGCATGACAAAAGGCGCGAAGTAACGGGTGGTAACTTTGTGGTACACGCCGCCATCGGCTCTCTGCATCTTGAGCAGCCATTCAAGCTCATAGCGGCACTCGTTGAGGATATCGGGAACCCCATTGCCGCTTTCGGGAATGGTAAGCTCCTCGTTAAACACATTTGGGAAGAGTTCCCATGCGTAGAGGATATGAGAAACCGCGACTGTCGCTGGCTGAACATAGCGACCATAGTCGCCGGCGTCATGCCAGCCGCCTGAACACTCGATAAGTACGTTCTCATCAAGGGTTCCATCGGCTTTCACCAGAGTGGCTCTGCCCAGATGACAGGCTCTGTGCTGAAACTCGCCAGCGTAACGCGGCTGGAGCGAACACCCGCAACGCTGGTAATACAGCGCCTTTACCAGCGCGTTGTTCAAATCATGGTAGGGGCGCGCCTTGATCTCAATGCTTACCTTTTCCCCATCGGCGATGAGGAAATAGCGTCCTGGACTAACGAGGTTTGAGAAGTCCACGATCCGCACTGTGTCGCCTGAAGCCTCGTCATACACTGGCTCGGACAAACGCGGCTCGCAGACTTTTGCATGGCCATTGGCGTCGAGAATGACACAGAGTTCCCCCTGCCCGGTTAAAACGGCTTTCTTGGGCAGATTGCTGTCATACCCAACCTGATTGTAATGAATGCTCATGTCCCGCTCCTTCAAAAAGAGAATCTTGTTACAGAACTAACGTTTGCGGAACGTTAGTTCTAACCCTGTTTACCCCGCTGTTTATTAATTTTGACCTGGCGTCTGTAGGCGTTCCAGTGAAACGTATTTATTTTAAAAATGTCCGCTATACTCTGACAGATAATTTTGTCATCAACTATGCGTATAGCCTTCTCTTCAAACACTTTGTTAATGGTCTCGATTCCCTCAGCAGGGCTAAGACCAACCATGTTGCTCAGCTCTTTCGGGCCAAAGTCAAACGTGTACTCCTCTTTGCTTTCTGGATCAACTCGTTTTTTCTGAAGCTGAATTGAAAGCATATCGTACATACGGGCCACCGGATCGGTAAGCAGAGTGCTGGTGAGCTGTTTGTAAATGAGCCAGACTCGATCGGCAAGTATAGTCGTGATCCGCGTGGTGAGTTCAGGCGCCTGTATACGTTTGAAGTTTTCGAGACTCACCACAGTAACCTCACAGTCCTCATAGGCCACAGCGCTGGCTGTTCGGGGCTTACTCTCCAGCAGAGCCATTTCTCCAAAGATGTCGCCCTCCTTGAGCACAGCCAGAAGTACCTCGTTCTGCTCAATGATCTTGGTGATCTTCACCGAGCCTTTTCTGATAATAAAAAGCTCGTCCCCTGGCTCGGCTTCAGAGAAAAACATCGTGTTCTGGGGGTAGATACGGTTCCCGCCTTCGTTTTGATACGCGATCTTGGAACGGTCAACATACAAACCGATCTCCATGAGCCGGTCCTTGGCGAGATTCACCTTATCGCTGTCAGAACAGTGTTTCAGATACTGCTGGTAGACAAAGTACGCATGGTTGTACTGCTGCCGGCTCGTGTAATATTCGGCCACATTAAACAAATGAGACAGATCTTCATTTGTCTTCTGCTTTAAGGTACGAATCGTAAGCGCTTCGTCTAGATAGCGCATCTGTTTAGAGAACTGCATGACTATCTTCATAGCCAATGAGTTGTTGTTACGGATAACATCGCTGTACTGCTGCTTCTGCACTGAGAGTACCGATACATCGGTCATCGCCAGAGCATTTTCAATATGTCCGTGGCTCGACATGGTTGAGATAACTCCAAGTAAGTCCCCTGGACCAAGAACATCCCGTTCCTTAATCACAGCCATTGATTCTTTGGAGACATGAACATTACCTGCGGTAATGATGAAAAAGCGCTTCGCCTGCTGAGTACCCTCGATAGTGAGGTATGTACCTTTATTAAAGTTGATACGCTCAAGTTGTAATTGTCCTGTTTTGTCTGTCATGGTTGAATCTTAGCATAAATTTTAAAATTATCAATCACTTGGAAGCCCTAAATAGCCGTTCCCGTGATCTTATTGTGATCTTAGTTGGCTTTTTCAAAACACTGAGGTACGCTGTTGGAATGAAAGAAATCATGCTGCCCGAACTAGTCGTTGTGTTTCTGCTTCTCTTGCCGATTATCCGGCCTTTTATAAAAGGTCTTCGTACTCAGGAAGGACTGGTCTGGCTTCCGCTGATTGCCCTGCTTGTCTGCGTTGGTCTTTTACCCGCCTATGGCTTTCGGCTTGAATGTATCCCGCTCTTTGTATACGTCCTGGTGGTACATATTCGTAAGCTCTATACGCTTATCTCGAATAAGAATCGCGCCTATATCGCGCCCTATGACGAAAACCTTGCACCTATTTTGTTATCCCTTCTGTTCCTGTCCTTAGGTGCGGGTATAGCGCTGTACTTCGCGCCATCGGTGGATACGGCTCTGCTTAACGAGGGTGTACGGAGCGTCCGGCTTATTGACGGCGCACGAAACGCTACTATCGTAGCCCGCGTTTACGAAACCCCTGACGCGAATGTGGTGAAGACTGCGGATGTACGTCCAGTCATGCTCATGGTTCCGCCTGCGCTGGGTTCAGCGCCGTCCGTTGATCGCCTCTGCGGGCAGTTACGGGATAATGGATTCACGGTAATCAGCTATTCCCGACTGGGTTTTGACGCGCCGGCAGTTTCCGAAGACGGCAAGCTGCGTTACCCCGCCTTTGGAGACCTCATGGGGCTATTCAACACCTTCATTTCAGGGGCAGATACCGAAAAGGCCAATCAACGGGGAAAGCTGATAGAAGAAGAGCGACAACGAGACATTGAGTTCCTGCTATCGTCTATCCGTACTGGTGGACTTGGGCTTGCGCCTCCTGCCTCCATAATACTGACCGCTTATGACGCGGGCGCTTCCGCCCTGGTTATGCTTGCCGCCAGTCCCGCATTTGTCGCCGCGCATCCAGAGGTAAAGGGCGTCATTGCCGTGGAAAGCCCGCTGTGGTCGGTCTATCAAACTGAAACTCAAGCAGCGCCGGAACATACCTCGTGGTGGACAAGGTTACTGGACAATCTGGCGAATCTCTGGCCAAAACCAGTACAGGCCACCGGCGAGCTTCCCCGCCCGGCGATTCCTACCCTGTTCTTAGTCTCAGACAAGGTAACGAACCAGAAAGAGCGAAATGGCAGATATAGTCCTATTATGCGCTCTCTGCGCCTGCCATCATCGTTGGCCTTACTGATCGCGGTGGAAGGCGCAGGTACGCTTGATTACGCTGATTATCCTGCGAAGTATCCGCTCTACTCGCTCTTTTTCTCAGGCCGTAGCCGGGCGGCTTGGCACAACAAGGACTTTATCGCGGGTACAGCCTCGCTTATGGGCAACTTCGCGGCTTTGGTTCTTGAGCAGCCTATAGCTGGGATTCGTCATTGGGAAACCGGCCTTAGCGACAAAACGTATGTTGAGGCTGGTGGCGGCTGGAATTTACCTGACGCCCGATCTATACTTCTGCCATGAATAGCGCAACCTTAGATAGCTTCTTCAGAAGCTTCCTTTGTATAGAAGATTTTAGCGGCATAGACCCTTCACTAAATGGCTTGCAGGTGGATAATGACGGCGCTCAGATAGACAAGCTGGCCTTTGCCGTTGACGCCAGCCTTGAAACAATCATCCGCGCCGCCTCTGCCGGAGCCGGTCTGCTTTTTGTTCACCACGGCCTTTTCTGGGGAACGCCGTTGCGAATCGCGGGTAACCTCCGCAGCCGGCTCAAGGCGCTGATGGATAAGAACCTCGCCCTCTACGCAGTCCATCTGCCTCTGGATCAGCATCCCCAAGTAGGTAACAACGCGGTTCTGGCAAGACTCCTAGGCATTGCCGAACCAGAGCCGTTTGGTGTGTATCATGGCCGTAAGATTGGCTATAAGGGCAGGCTGCTACACCCATTAAGCATTGACGAGGCGGTTAAGCGTATTGCGTTTATGGGCAAGCCGCCGCTTGGCGTGTATGCCTTTGGCAAGGAAAAGAGCGAGACCTGCGCGGTGGTTTCTGGCGGCGCAGCGGAACAGGCGCGAGACGCGCTTGAGGAAGGAATCGACCTCTACGTTACCGGCGAGACTTCCCATTCGGTCTACAATGACGCGCTTGAGGGTCATCTAAACATGATTGCCGGCGGCCATTACGCTACTGAAGTCTGGGGCGTCCGTGCTGTCATGGAACGCGCCGCGGCGCTTAGCGGGCTACATGTCGAGTTTATAGATGTTCCCACAGGGCTGTGATTGGTGTATACTAGTCCAGCATAAGTCCAACAGGAGGTGATAATGAATGAGATAAAGACTGCTTCACCAAAAGGCGACTTGCCAGACCAGACCGGCAATCGTGCGGTAGGCGCGGCGAAACGGCTGCCCTTTTTGCTGACAGCGGCTGTGATCATCGCGGATCAGGGGGTAAAAAGCTTTATAGCGAACAAGTGGCCCCAGAACCATTTTATAACTGATGTGTTTGGTAATGAGATCCTATGGATCATTCATGTGCGAAACAAGGCCGTAGCATTCAGCATAGGGGAAAACCTGCCGGATACTGTGCGGCCTGTGCTGTTTATCGTATTTCCCATCATCGTACTGGGGCTTCTGGTCTGCTACTATTTCAAGTCCAGCGAGTTTACCACGCTTCAGCGTTGGGCCTTTACCGGCATCATAGGCGGCGGCGCGGGCAACATCATCGACCGCATATTCAGGCCGGACGGCGTGGTTGATTTCATCAGCGTGAAGTTTTACGGTATCCTGGGATTTCAGCGCTGGCCTACCTTTAACATCGCGGACGCCAGTGTGGTTGTCTGCTGTATCATGTTGCTGATTTCAATTCTGCTCAGCCCTAAACGCTCTGTTCCAAACGAGGTGGTAGTATGATTGACAAGTCCCCACGCCTAAAGATGGGGAATCACTGTCCATTGCGGTTGATTTCCGTGTATCCCACGGTATTAATAAGGAGGTATAATATGAATTATTCTAAGAAACGAGTCTTAAATAAAAAATCCCTGTGGATTTCTGCGTCTTATATTCCCATGCCTAAAGGCAGGGGCTTTACGGCTCTGTGTGGGTGGGTAATATGAGTAAAAAAACAAACACACTTCTTTTTATGCTGGGCGCAACCGCGTTTAATGTGCTGATCACCATAATAACCTTTGTGGTGCTTTTGGTAGTATACGGCAGGGTTGTGGTTCCTCTGATTCCCAACCCTGACCCTGAAAACCCGAACCCAGTCATTGGCTGGGGCCTTCCGCTTATCTTCATTGGCTCCATAGTCCTATCTTTTTTCCTGTACCGCTTTATCCTGAAAAAAGTTACCAAGCGAATCGACGTGGATAAACATTTTGACCCGCTTTTCACTCGGCGACGACAGCGCAAGAACTGAAACCTTCTTTGAACCAGAACTCGCTGTATTGCCGTTAAGGTGGAGTGTTGCGAAGCTCGCACAACACTCCATAGCTCAAGAGCCGTATTGCGGTTCTTGAGCCTTACTCTCAGCCCCTCGGTGAACCGCTTGTTTCGCTGTCTAAGATAACACCCTCTCCAGCCGCGCTGTTACTCTTCCTACTTTCGCTTTCACCGTAGTAACCATAGACCGCATAGTCCTAATCATCGCCATTGGCAGTGGTGTTTTCGATACCGCAGTGTCAGACACATTGTAAGCGTATGGAAGTAGTATGTGTGAGCGCATGGAGCTAGTATGCGTCCACGCATCTAGCTAGTATGTGTGAGCGCATGAGGCTTCTATGCGTCCATGCATGGAACTAGTATGTGTAAGCGCATAGAACTAATATGCGTCCACGCATGGAGCTAGTATGCGTGAGCGCATGAGGCTAGTATGCGTGAGCGCATGAAGCTCCTATGCGGGCTACAGGGCTAGCGTGGGGCAAAACGTTCCAACGCGGCTAGGTCTAGTGTGGCAAAGTAATCCTCTACGGTTTCGCTCCGCCGGATGGGTATGATAGAAGCGTTGCTCCGCAGGAGCAGTTCGCCGCAGCGGAGCTTGCCGTTATAGTTAAAGCCCATCGCTCTGCCATGCGCACCCGCGTCGTGAATAAGCACAAAGTCGCCAATAGCGATTGAAGGCAATCGGCGCTGTATGGCGAACTTGTCGTTGTTTTCACAAAGACTACCAACCACGTCGTATATTTCCGTGGCCGGCGCGTTTTCCTTGCCTAAGACGCTGATGTGGTGATACGCGCCATAGAGGGCAGGGCGCATGAGGTCAGCCATGCAGGAATCAAGGCCGATGTATTCTCGATAGATGTTTTTCCGGTGAATCGCCGTTGTTACCAGCCAGCCATAAGGCCCGGTTACCACGCGCCCCCATTCAGTGTGGATGCCCAGAGGGTCAAGGCCCGCAGGCACGATGATTTGGTCGTAGACCTTTTTGATGCCAGCAGCAAGCGCCTCGTAATCAAGCGCCTCGTCTTCAGGCCGGTAAGGAATACCCACGCCGCCGCCCAAGTTCACGAACTCAAGGCGCACGCCGGTCTTATCCCGTATCTCAACCGCAAGCGTAAAGAGGATACGTGCTGTTTCAATATGGTAATCAAGGTTGAGTTCATTCGACGCAACCATTGTATGTAACGCAAAACGCTGAACGCCCTTTGCCTTGAGCTGCTTAAATCCTTCTATTATTTGCTTACCAGTGAAGCCGTACTTTGCCTCCTCCGGCTTACCAATAATGGCATTGCCGCTCTTGAGCGGTCCTGGGTTATAGCGGCAGGAAAGCAGCTTAGGCAGGCCCACGTTTTGCTCAAGGAACTCAATGTGGCTGATGTCATCGAGGTTAATGACCGCGCCTAGTTCCCGTGCCTTTTGGTACTCATGCGCGGGAGTCTCGTTTGACGTAAACATCATCGCCTCGCCTTTGATGCCGGCAAGGTCTGCCAGAAGCAGTTCTGGAAGGCTGGAGCAATCCGCGCCAAAGCCCTCGTCAGCTAGAATCTTCAGGATAAACGGGTTAGGCAGGGCTTTCACCGCGAAGTGTTGTTGATACGCTGGAAACACCGAGAATGCCCGCATGATACGGCGAGCGTTATCGCGTATTGCCGCTTCGTCGTAGAGATAGAACGGCGTTGGATAAGAGCTAACAAGCTCCATTAACCGCGCCTTACTTAAAGGAAACTGTTTGATACTCATGCCCTACTATACCATTGCAAGTTGCGCGACAACAAGTTCAGTAGTTGATATACTGGTTGGCATGAAGGATACACGCGACAAGTTTACGGTTATGACGGAAACGCCGGTAGAACAGCTTGTGTACCGGCTGGCTGGGCCATCCATTATGATTATGCTGATTTCTTCCTTATATAACATGGCGGATACGTTCTTCGTCAGTTCGCTAGGCACAAGCGTTGTGGCTGCGGTGGGAGTGGTTTTTCCGCTCATGGCGATCATTCAGGCACTGGGCTTTCTCTTTGGGCAAGGGTCAGGGAACTACATCGCCCGCGAGCTTGGGGCGCGGCATATTGAGATGGCATCGAAGATGGCGGCAACCGGCTTCTTCTCGGCGCTGATTCTAGGCGAAGTCTTTTCCATTCTGGGACTGCTCTTCTCCGCACCGCTTGCTCTGGCACTTGGCGCGACGCCAACAATATTGCCTTATGCGCAAGAGTATATGCGCTTCATTCTCATTGGAGCACCATGGATGGCCGGCTCATTGGTACTCAATAACCAGCTCCGTTTTCAGGGCAGTTCGTTCTACGGCATGATCGGTATGCTTTCCGGCGCTGTCCTCAATATGATTCTCGACCCCATCTTCATCTTTGCGCTAGGCTTGGGTGTCAGAGGCGCGTCCGCCGCCACAATGATCAGTCAGGCGGTAGGCTGCATAGTGCTGCTGGTGGGCTGTTCGCGTAAGGGAAACATTGCCATAAACCCACGAAACTTCGCACCAAGCCTTTCCCGCTATTATGAGATGTTCCGGGGCGGATTCCCATCGCTTTTACGGCAAGGCCTTGCCAGCGTTATGACCATACTCATCAACCACTTTGCCGCTGCCTATGGGGACGCGGCCATTGCTGCTATCTCTATCGTGAACCGCGTCTGCATGTTCGCCAACTCCAGCATGATGGGCTTTGGTCAGGGTTTCCAGCCGGTCTGCGGCTTTAACTACGGCGCTGGACGTTACGACCGTGTGAAAAAAGCCTTCTGGTTCTGCGCCCGGCTGGTATCCGTCATTCTGCTGATAGTAAGTGCGCTGCTTGCCGTGTTTGCGCCACAGATCATCGCCATCTTCCGCAAGGACGATCCAGCAGTGCTTGCCATTGGCGCCTTGTCGCTCCGCCTACAGTGCATCGCCCTGCCGTTCACTGGCTGGGTTATCCTCTGTAACATGATGATGCAGACTATGGGTAAATCGCTCTATGCCAGCATACTGGCGCTGGCGCGGCAAGGACTGTTCCTGTTCCCCGCTTTGCTGGTCTTCACGCCGCTCTGGGGGCTTCTGGGCATACAGTTGAGTCAGCCTGTGGCAACTATCGTATCATTCTTCTTTTCTATTCCCTTTGCTATTCATGTACTGCGACAGCTTAATATGCCGGAATGAAGTTCAGTATAAAGTTTTAGGAAGTGGTATTGATGTATCTGCCGCGTGAGCGCGGGATGCCTTGCGTCTCTGACACCAGTATGTGTATCTCTGACATACGGCACGTTAAATGTGCGTTAGCTAGTCAATCAAGCATAGACACCTTCACCAACAACTACTATAATGGGAAAAATCATTTCGTATGGAGTGTTTAACATAACAAAAACCCGCACACACGTGCGGGAGAAGGAGTAAGTAGTGGCTGGCTTTGAAGAAAGAAAGTTCTTGCTACATAAGACTCGTGTAAAACTCGTGCCGAACTATCTGCGAGGGGAGCGTGAAACAGCGGGTAAATACATAGCCCTTACAGAGAGTGAGCGTACTGTGGCTATTGACGAAATCTGCCGGAATATGAAAGAGCGCGGCAGTTTCGAGGGTAACGCGGACACCGCGACGCACAATGTCAACGAGTTCTTCAGTGAATGCGTGTTCCTGCTTTGCGATGGCTGGGAGCTTAACCTGAAGTATTTTTCGATTAAGCCGCACATAGCTGGAAGCTGGAACAAGGCGGATGAGGCGCATGACCGTGAGAAGCACCCTATCCGCTTTACCTACCGGTCTCTAAAGCCGCTGCGCGACCACGCCGCTGAGATAGCTGTTGAGGTTACCGGCATTGAGGAACAAACCGCCTACATAGCTGAGGTTTTAGATGTGAAAAGCGGCGCAATCAATGAAAACCTGACCGTGCGACATAACTTCATCATCACAGGAAACCGGATACAGGTAACTGGCGACGCCGCGACCTGCGGCTTGTTTCTCATACTTATCGAGGACGACGGCTCAGAGACGCCGGTGAAGGTTGAAGAGCCGTTTGTGCAAAACTCCAAGAACAAGATAGTGGCTCTGATGCCTGACAGCATAGGAGCTGGCGTAAAGGTAAAGGTTCGCGTTATCACTGATTATTCAGGCTCAAACACTCCACTCAAAACGAGCCGGACCATGGACTTTGGCACCATCTTCACGGTTATCGCAGACGCGATTCCACCTGGGCCTGCTCCCACCCCCTAACTAACAAAAAGGAATCTCAGATGGCGCGGATGTACGAACAACAAAACGTCCATGCTGTCTGAGGTTTCTTCTTTATTAACCGCTTTACGCATTATCATAAGCTCGTATGACGGATCGTCATAAACCCGCATGACGATCCGTCATAAAGCCGCTTTACGGATCGTCATAAGCCCGTATGACCAGTCGTCATAAAGCCGTATGACGGATCGTCATAAGCCCGTATGACGAATCGTCATAAGCCTGTATGACGGATCGTCATAAGCTCGTATGACCAGTCGTCATAAGCCCGTATGACGAATCGTCATAAAGCCCGTATGACGGATCGTCATAAGCCCGTATGACGACTCGTCATAAGCCCGTATGACGACTCGTCATAAGCCCGTATGACACATCGTCATAAGCCTGCATGACGCATCGTCATAAGCCCGTATGACGGATCGTCATAAAGCCGCTTTACGGATCGTCATAAAGCCGTATGACACATCGTCATAAGCCTTTATGACGGATCGTCATAAAGCCGCTTTACGGATCGTCATAAAGCTGCTTTACAGATCGTCATAAGCTCGTATGACCAGTCGTCATAAAGCCGTATGACCAGTCGTCATAAGGCCGCATGACGACTCGTCATAACATATCCAGCAATGTTACCGCTATCGGGCGTTACGCATTTTACGGTTACAATAGGCTTTCCACAGAAAGCTGCAAGGCAATACAGCGGCGCTTTGGAGACACTCTGTTTTAGGGGTGCGTTTGGTGGCGGCGCGAAGCGTAAGAGTCCGCGAATTGCGCCAAGTGGCGGTGCCATTTGGTAGCGGATTAACATGGATGGTTTGACTAGAACATATCTTTCTCCTCGCCTCTTCACCACTGCTTGCGCATGCGTCTCTGGCACTGCATACTTGCCTTCGCTTGGCCAAAAAAGACCATCATTGCTTTTTTATCAAAGCTATGATAGTATTGAAATTAAGGAACCATAATGAATCCAGATGGTGTAATTTACCGGGGAAAATATATTTGGCACCGCTTGAAGAATGAGAGAAACAAACAAAGACATGGGATTAGCTTTGAGGAAGCTGTTGGCGTGTTTGATGACCCTGTTTCCATAAATGGATTGTAGTAACGGTTACCACGTCTATACGTGGCGAGTTGACGAGAATTATTTCTGCCCGAAGCGCGGATTTGGTAGAAACGGAGGCGTATTATGAGAATATCAGAGCAACCATTGGATAAGGCAGATGAAATTGTCAAGGATGGCCGGGTGTTTAAGCCTGTCTATAAGCACTTGCTTGACAATATGCCCCGCGATTTAGTTCAAGAAATGGCTCGCCGCCGTCTTGCTGAACTTGAATCCGGCAAAGCCGAAAAGAAAGAGTAAGCACGTTCACGGCGATACGGCGGCGCTTTGGAGACGGAGTGTTTAAGGGCGCGGCGCACTTTTCGCTGAGAGCCGCGAGGCCATAGGGCGGCGCTTTGGAGACGAGGTGTTTCAGGGAGCGAAATGGTACAACGGCAGTCATTAGAAACAGCGCTTTGGCGAGGTATTTTAGAGGGCGGCACGGTAGAGAGTGGTCAGAGAGCAGGCGTTCCCTGTGATATTGCTGGTCCGGCTTTTTGTGATAGAATAGGGCATGGAACAGAAGATTGTCTACGCGCCCTCTGCCTTTAAGCATGGCATTATCGGGGCGGACATTGAACATGCTATCAAGACCTATATTACTGATGAACTATATGGAGGGTTTTGATAACACATACTTTGTCATTGGCTATGACTGGGCGGGAAATCCCCTTGAGGTCATGTATAACCTTATTAACGAAGCTACAATCAAAGTATTCCACGCGAGGTACATAATAGAACCTATGACAGATAACCTTGAAAGAACTGGACATGAAACACAATGTAAGCATGAAACGCGGTTGCATGACATATCTGATGAAGAATACGACGCGCTGGATGAACTGTTGATGAGCGCCAACCCGGAACGTACCGGCATACCGGGCGTGTTCGCCAATCAGCGTACCTTGCTCAGTCTTTTGGACACGGTAGCCGCAAACTACAGCCAGCCCGCGCTGAAGCTACTCACCAGACTGCCGATCAGGTGATTGGCGCAATGGTCCGCAAGGAAATCGCGGCGCGGGCGTAACGAGTAGCGCCAGTCGTAACCGCTGGCAACAGAGTTACGTTTTATCGTTTAGAGGCTTACACTTAGTTGTTAGGTCATCAGGAATAGACACTACTCACTAAAACTACCATGATAGAAAAAGCTGTTTCGTATGAAATGCTCATGGCTAGCAAGGAGTTTGGTATGAAAAAGAGGTTTTGTGTTTTTGCGGCGCTCTTCAGTGTTCTCTGGGCAGTGTCATATATCCCAGCGCAGTCCCAGTCTATGCCGTCTGACTGGACGCCTATCCACGACTTTGAGCTATCGCTTGGTGAGCAGGGCGTTACGATTGAAAAGTATAAAGGGACAGCGGAGACGGTAAGTATCCCCGCAGTGATAGACGGCAGTCCGGTTGTCGAAATCAGAGATGGGGCATTTTACCGTTGCAGAAACCTGACATCTATCACTATTCCTAGTAGCGTTACCACTATCGGGGAGGAAGCATTTTCCGGTTGCAGAAGCCTGAGTTCCATAAACATCCCCAACAGCGTTACC
The DNA here is from genome assembly GCA_031266875.1 of Treponema sp. GTDB lineage: Bacteria > Spirochaetota > Spirochaetia > Treponematales > Breznakiellaceae > JAIRMT01. The sequence continues at coordinate 6,607 of JAISAE010000106.1, read as the reverse complement.
GCTATCGGAGATTGGGCATTTTATCATTGCAGTAGCTTGACATCCATCACTATTCCCAGCGGTGTTACCGCTATCGGGGAAGGAACATTTTATGGTTGCGGCAGCCTAAATTCCATCATCATTCCCAGCAGCATTACCACTATCGGAGATTGGGCATTTGATAATTGCAGTAGCTTGATATCCATCACTATTCCCAGCGGTGTTACCGCTATCGGGGAGGGAGCATTTTACCGTTGCAGCGGTTTGAGTTCCATCACCATTCCCAGCAGCGTTATTGCTATCGGGGATGCGGCATTTTTCGGTTGCAGCGGTCTGAGTTCTATCACCATTCCCAGCAGCGTTACCACTATCGGGGATATGGCATTTACTTATTGCGGCAGCCTAAGTTCCATAAACATCCCCAACAGCGTTACCACTATTGGGGATGCGGCATTTTTCGATTGCAGCGGTCTGAGTTCCATCATCATTCCCAGCAGCGTTACCACTATCGGAGATTATGCATTTTCCGGTTGCGGCAGCCTGACATCTATAAATATTCCTAGCAGCGTTACCGTTATCGGAGAGGGAGCATTTTATGATTGCAGTAGCTTGACATCTATCACTATTCCCAGCGGCGTTATCGCTATCGGGGAAGAAGCATTTTTTGGTTGCAGCAGCCTAACATCCATCACTATTCCTAGTAGCGTTACTGCTATCGGGGAGGGAGCATTTTACCATTGTGGCAGCCTGGCATCTATCACTGTTGACGCACAGAATACATGCTACAGCGCTACAAATGGGGTTCTTTTTAGTAAAGACAACAAAACTCTGATGTGCTATCCGGCAGGCAAGGTATATACATCATATACCATTCCCAACAGCGTTACCGCTATTGGAGATTGGGCATTTGAAGGTTGCGGTAGCCTAAGTTCCATCACCATTCCTAGCAGCGTTACCTTTATCGGAGATTGGGCATTTTACGGTTGCAGCGGCCTGAGTTCTATCACCAGTCCCAACAGCGTTACCGCTATCGGAGATTGGGCATTTGAAGGTTGCGGTAGCCTGAGTTCTATAAACATTCCTGGCAGTGTTACCACTATCGGGGAGGGAGCATTTTATGGTTGCGGCAGCCTGACATCTATCACTGTTGACGCGCAGAATACGCGCTACAGCGCTACAAATGGAGTTCTTTTTAGTAAAGACAACAAAACCTTGATATGCTATCCGGCAGGCAAGGTATATACATCATATACCATTCTCAACAGCGTTACCGCTATCGGAGATTGGGCATTTTCTGGTTGCATCGGTCTGAGCTCTATCACCATTCCCAACAGCGTTACCGCTATCGGAGATTGGGCATTTTCTGGCTGCAGTGGTCTGAGTTCTATCACCATTCCCAGCAGCGTTACCGCTATCGGAGATTGGGCATTTGATGGTTGCAGTGGCCTGAGTTCTATCACCATTCCCAGCAGTGTTACCGCTATCGGAGATTGGGCATTTTCTGGCTGCGGCAATCTTTCTACTGAGAGCCGCGAAGCCATACAGCGGCGCTTTGGAGACGAGGTGTTTTAGGGGTGGCGAGAAAGCTATTATTAGGAGCGTTATGTGGCGAGGGCGGATTGCGCGATCTCCCGCCATGTTTGAGGCTTACGCTTAGTTAGGTTATCAGGAATAGACACTAATCACTAAAACTACCATGATGGGAAAAGCTGTTTCGTATGAAACGCTCATAGCTAACAAGGAGTTTAGTATGAAAAAGAGGTGTTGTGTTTTTGCGGCGCTTTTCAGCGTTCTCTGGGCGGTGTCATCTATTCCCGCGCAGTCTCCGTTGTCTGACTGGACGCCCATCAGCGACTTTGACTTAGGGATTGGGGGGCAAGCGTTATGATTAAAGAGTATAAAGAGAAGGCGAAGACGGTGAGCATCCCCGCAGTGATAGACGGCAGTCCGGTTGTCAAAATCAAGAATAGGGCATTTGCAGGTTATAGCGATCTGAGTTCCGTCATCATTCCCAGCAGCGTTACCACTATCGGGTATGCGGCATTTTCCGGTTGCAGCAGTCTGAGTTCCATCACTATTCCCAGCAGCGTTACCGCTATCGGGGATGCGGCATTTGAAGGTTGCAGCAGCCTGAGTTCTATCGTCATTCCCAACAGCGTTACGTCTATCAGGCGTTACGCATTTAAGGGTTGCAGCAGCCTGAGTTCCATCACTATTCCCAGCAGCGTTACCTTTATCGGGGATGCGGCATTTGAAGGTTGCGTCAGCTTGCGTTCTATCATCATTCCCAGCAGCGTTACCTTTATCGGAGATTGGGCATTTTCCGGTTGCGCCGGCCTGAGTTCTATCGTCATGCCCAGCAGCGTTACCGCTATCGGGCGTTATGCATTTAAAGGTTGTAGCAGCCTGAGTTCCATCACTATTCCCAGCAGCATTACCGCTATCGGGCGTTACGCATTTAAGGATTGCAGCAGCCTGAGTTCCATCACTATTCCTAGCAGAGTTACCGCTATCGGGAATAGGGTATTTAAGGGTTGCGTCAGCCTGAGTTCCATCACTATTCCCAGCAGCATTACCTCTATCGGGAGGGAGGTATTTTATGGTTGCGTCAGCCTAAGTTCCATCATCATTCCCAACAGCGTTACTTCTATCGGGAGGGAGGTATTTTACGGTTGCGTCAGCCTGAGTTCCATCACTATTCCTAGCAGCGTTACCTCTATCGGGTATGGGGCATTTTATGGTTGCAGCGGGCTGACATCTATCACCATTCCCAGCAGCGTTGCCGCTATCGGGCGTTACGCATTTTCTAATTGCAGCAGCCTGACATCTATCACTGTTGACGCGCAGAATACGCGCTACAGCACTACAAATGGGATTCTTTTTAGTAAAGACAACAAAACCCTGGTGTGCTATCCGGCAGGCAAGGTATATACCTCATATACCTTGCCTAGTAGTGTTACCTCTATTGGGAATAAGGCATTTTACGGTTGCATCAGCCTGAGTTCCATCACCATCCCCAGCGGCGTTACCGCTATCGGAGATTGGGTATTTGAGGGTTGCAGTAGCCTGAGTTCCATCGTCATTCCCAGCAGCGTTACCGCTATCGGGTATGCGGCATTTTCTGGTTGCAGCGGGCTTTCTGCTGAGAGCCGTGAAGCCATACAGAGGCGCTTTGGAGACGAGGTGTTTTAACGTGAGTTCGGCAAAGAAAAAGTCCGCGAATGGCGCGAATAGATCAGCATTATGTGCGAACATTCATGTTCATTCACGGGCCATGATGTTCCATTGGCAGGCTTATGACGGGTATTTGAGAGGTTAGACACAGCAGGGGCGATACTTTGAACTGCTGGCGTTTGGTACATAGTTGACAGCACATCGCTTACATCATACCCTTAATCATGCCTCATAAGATAAACAAGACGGGCTGGCTGCTGTTATGCGCTGGTCTGTTGTTTTTTTCCTGCGCCTCAAACCAATATCAGCGGGCTGATGAGCTTGTAGAAAGCGGTGATTACGCAAGCAGCGCCGCGCTTGTTGAAAAGAACCAGAGTAGTATCTATCGTGATAAGGACGCGATACTGTACTATCTCGATCGGGGTATGCTTACCCATTACGCCACTGACTATGACACGTCAATCTCACTCTTGCAGGACGGGGAACGCGCCATAGAAGCGGCCTATACCAAAAGCATTACACAGGCGATTGGCTCCTATATCCTGAACGACACCACAATTGAATATGGCGGGGAGGACTATGAGGATATCTATATAAACGTCTTTAACGCGCTTAACTATTATCATCAGAACAAGCTGGAGGACGCACTGGTTGAAATCAGGCAGATGAATAATAAGCTGTCGTTTCTTTCGACAAAGTACGGGGAGCTTACAACGAGTCTCCAGCAGCAGGCACTGGCTGACGGCGCTCAGGTTCCGCCTAATCCTGACGCAGTAACCGAGTTTTCCGATTCAGCGTTAGCCCGGTACTTGGGGCTGCTCTTTTACCGGGGCATTGGCGAGGCGGACGATGCGCGAATTGATAGCGAGATGCTACAAGTAGCCTTTGCCAACGCGCCTCATGTGTACTCCTACCCATTACCCAGTTCGCTTGCGGGGGATGAAGAATTGGCGATTCCTCAAGGCAAGGCGCGGCTCAATGTCATTGGCTTTAGCGGCCTTTCCCCGATAAAGCAGGAGCAGACGCTCCGTATTCCTCTGCTTATCTCGTATAACTATATTAAGATTGCCTTGCCGGAAATGCTGTCCCGGCGTTCCCTTGTCAGCCGGATACAGATAGAGGTTAAGGGCGGGCCGCGCTTTGACCTTGAGCTGCTCGAAGACATTGACGCGGTTGCCAAAGAAACGTTTAAGCAAAAGCAGGGCCTGATCTACATGAAGTCGGTCATTCGCGCCACTGTGAAGGGGGCAGGCGCCGCGACGCTTGATGCCATAGGGCGAGAAAGTAATGACGCCTCTACAGGGCTGCTATTTGGTATACTTGGTCTTGGTACGCAGATATTCGCGGAAGCGAGCGAGCAGGCAGACCTGCGTATATCGCGGTATTTTCCGGCAAAGGCACTTGTTGGCGGCGTCAACCTTGAGCCAGGGGTCTATGACCTGAAGATAAACTATTACACTGCTAATGGCGGTTTAATCGCTTCGTTCAATAAAGAACAGGTGCCTGTTCTTGAAAATAAACTCAATCTAGTGGAGGTTGTATGTCTAAAGTAGTGTTTTGGGTAAAAGCGTCCTGCGCGGCGCTCTGTATCGGGCTGAGTCTGGCTTCGTGTGCCACGAGCAGCGGCGCAACGCGGGAACCGGCAACGTCTCAGGCTGTTGCCGTGTCGGGAAAAGAGCCAATCTGGGTTGAAGCGCCTGACGCGCTTTATCCAAAGTTTGATTACATCACCGGCGTTGGCGCGGGTAATGACCGGAGCCATGCGGAGCAGCAGGCGCTTGGCGCGCTTGTTGCTTATTTCGGGCAGTCGGTGCAGGCTGATCTGCGTTCAATCGAGAGCTACTACGAGGCGGTGTCAAAGGGGGCAGTGGAAGTAAGCGGCAGTACGCAAGTGCAGAATAGCATCCGAACATCAGCCTCAATTGATACGCTTATTGGAGCTGAGATTAAGGAGCATTGGGATAATGGCCGGACGTTTTATGCGCTGGCGACTCTGGAGAAATCCACTGCCATTCGTCTCTATTCAGACCTGCTGGACTCAAATCAGGGTATGATCGAGCGCCTGACCACCCTATCCCCAGAAGAAAAGAACAGCCTTGACGGTTTTTCGCGGTATCAGCTTGCCGCGACCATTGCCGACGCCAGCGCGGTGTACGCCAATATCCTTTCATTGATAGACGGGCGTCCCCGAACCCTCAAAAAGGGCGATGACTACCGTCTGGAAGCGGTGAACATCACCAAAAGCATCCCTATCACGGTTAGCATAAACGCTGCGCCTGCGGGAGACGAGGTTCGCTTTGACCGCATAAAGAGCGCCTTCACGAGCGCACTTAACAAACAGGGCTTTAGAAGTGGCGGGAACAATGCTCGTTATGTGCTGGAAGTCAGTTTTTCGCTCTCGTCAGACAACCGTCCGGGCAATGATAACCAATTCATCCGCTATGTAGCTAATGCCTCGTTAGAAGACACTGACGATGCCAGCGAATTGTTTACGTACAGTATCAATAACCGTGAGGGCCATCTTTCCGCAGACGCGGCGAAGGATCGTGCGGTCAGCGCTGCTGAGAAAAAGATCACTGACGAGTATAGCGCCCTCCTGTCGGCCTATCTGTCTTCCTTATTGCCGGAATAGTGATAGAAAGCCATAGATTACACGCTCATCGTGTAATCATGTTGACTCGGCCTTTGTGAGTATCTTGATGAAGGGCGAGTCAGGCTTTTTGAGTTCGCGGGAGCCGCGAGTGATTTTGCACAGCGAGAGTCCGAGGGTCTTTGCGATTTCCCGCTGAGGAACCTTATCGCGCAGGGCTTTAACTAAGGCCCAGCGTGCGGCGATGTCAGCGGTTTCGGCGGGCGTGAGTAGGCTGTGTAGAAAGGATGCTATGAGTTCCGGGTCGCTGATGCTTGCGAGGATTTGGGCTAGGTCGCCGAGCTGTTCCTCAACTCGCGGATCGTTAATGTTCATCAGCAACCCAAAGGCAGGGGCTTGTACCTTGGGCCAGGCGCACGGCTTGCTCTACCTTCCCCGTGCTGCGCAGGTATGCTTACACCTAATCTTTGCAGATGTACCACTTTCTCGTTCAGCATTTTGTTATACAGAAAGCAACAACAACAGCGGGTCTTGTTCAAGAAGACCCGCTGTTCGTCAGCCGGAGATATACACACTTTGAAGGCTCCCTGTATGTTCATGAATTTAGTCTAAGCTATCTTGATCTAAGCGTCAACAAGAGCTTGTCGTGCCATACCCGCGTTCACTCCGTGAGACGTGGGTGCCAGAGACGTTAAGCAGAGACATGAGTGTCAGAGCGGCGCAAGCACTTTGCACAAGGCGGCTCAAACACTCTCACTCGGACGAGTGGAACACTCTCACTCGGACGAGTGGAACACTCTCACTCGGACGAGTGGAACACTCTCACTCGGACGAGTGGAACACTCTCACTCGGACGAGTGGAAC
>JAISAE010000003.1 GCA_031266875.1 Treponema sp. | reverse complement strand
CCCCCCCCCCCCCCCCCCCGTATATACAGAACTTGACAATAGAGGAGTAATACAAGAAAATATAATGATAGAGGAACAAATAGCATTGGAGACAGCGACAACACAACAAACTTCACAAGAAATGTTTTCTGAAGTAGCTGGCATTTCTCAGCCTTGAAAACTTCTTATCTTATTGTGGTCGCATTTGTGTTGAGCCTTATCGCCTGCGTTGGGGAAAAAGAGGCACGGCTCGAATGGTCACCACCGCCAGTAGATATTCCTATTGAGTCCTTCACCATCATCGATCACAAGCCTCCCTTGATTCCTGAGTGGGTGAGCCGTTATGAAGCTGGTGGTGTTCAGGCAATAGAAGCCATGAGTGCGTATCGGGATAAATATGTCTTTGTCAGCATAAATCAGGGAAGCAATACCAATGCCCTTGATCTATGGCTATCTGGTTTTTCAGTTTTGCATGACCTTCCCCGCCTCGTCAGCGCACGAGTTCAGGCGCGTTTTAGTAATGCCACGTTCTCTTATCCTGATGATGAATACGGCAACTATTTCGAGGCAAGTGTCAAAGTCACCGCAGATGCGGTCTACCATGGCGCGGTTCGGGAAGATGATTTCTGGGTACTAAAACGATACTTTCTTGGTGAAGACTGGGATGTCTATGAATTTCTGATTCTGGTCAGTATCGATAAAACAACGCTTGGGACTCAGATAAACGCGCTCCTTAATACCATACCATTTGAATCCCTGAGCAAGGAACAAATGGCCGCAGTAAACCAGTTGAGATCAAGCTTTTACGAGGGCTTTTGATATTCGATGATTTTGAGTATACTGCTTTTGGAGGGCTAATATGTATGATTTTATCTCCCAGATAAACCGCGCCGGACAGGGCGCGTCCAAGTGGAATGACATGAAGCGAAGGAATTCCTTGATTCCCGATGACATCATTCCCTTTTCGGTCGCAGACATGGAGTTTAAGACTGCCCCTGAGGTTACAGCGGGTTTACAGGCGTATCTGAACGATCTATCGCTGGTTTACACCAACCCCACCGAGGCATACTTTGAAGCGGTCGTCCGCTGGATGCGGGAGCGACATGGTTGGGATATTCAAAGCGAGTGGATCAGCACCTCAAAAGGAGTTGTGTCCGCGCTTTCTCACGCGATACACGCCTTCACTGAACCGGAAGATGGGGTCATCATCATGCCGCCAGTCTATTACCCCTTTTTCTGGACTATTAAACAAAACAAACGTCGGATCATCGCCAATAACCTGCGGATCGACTATGATCGCTACGTGATTGACTTTGACGATCTCGTGGCAAAGGCGAGGGACCCGCGAAACAAGGTTCTGCTCTTCTGTAGCCCCCACAATCCGGTTGGACGGGTCTGGGAAAAGGCCGAGCTGGAAAGAATCGGCAACATCTGCCTTGAGAACAATGTTCTCATCATCTCTGATGAGATTCACTTTGACCTCATCATGCCGGGTTTTACCCATACGGTATTTGCCACCTTGAGCGATGAAATCGCGGAAAACATGATCACCTGTACCGCGCCAAGTAAGACCTTTAACATGGCCGGGATGCAAACCTCTAACATCATTATCAAAAACCAGAAAATACGGGAACAATACCAGCAGGACGCGGATCGACAGCTCAACATTCTGGGATATAAGGCGTGTGAAATCGCGTATACCCAGTGCAGCGGCTGGCTTGACGCACTTCTTATCGTACTTGACCATAACAAGCATGTGGCAGAGGACTTTATAAAGTGTCATATTCCACAGATCAAGGTGTTTAACCTTGAAGGAACCTACCTGCAATGGTGGGATTGCCGTGGTTTCGGCCTTAATCATCATGAGCTAGAGTATTTTATGACCCATGACGCCTTACTTTTTCTTGACGAAGGGTATATCTTTGGAGAGGCGGGGCGAGGTTATGAGCGGATCAACCTCGCCTGCCCAACAGCGGCGCTGGAAACTGGTTTGGAACGGCTGGAAGCTGCCCTTAAATCAAAAGAAATTATCTAAAGAGGGTTAAACTATGTCAGGAAATACATTTGGGACGCTATTCTCTGTTACTACGTTTGGGGAATCGCACGGCCCGGCCATGGGCTGTATCGTGGATGGCTGTCCTGCCAACCTTCCGCTCAAGCTCGAAGACATAAGCCGCGAACTCAAGCGGCGGCGTCCCAGTGTCGGCGGGGCTTCCACGACCCGAAAAGAGGCTGATGAACCGGAACTGCTCTCCGGCGTGTTTGAGGATAAAACGCTTGGAACGCCCATTGCCATCATTATACGCAACACTGACCAGTGTTCCAAAGATTACGATGAGCTACGGGACGTATATCGCCCCGGCCATGCGGACTGGACATGGGAGGCAAAGTTTGGACGGCGCGACCACCGAGGCGGAGGCCGGAGTTCCGGTAGAGAAACGGTGGGTCGTGTCGCTGCCGGTGCGATTGCGAAGGTATTTCTAGCGCAACACGGCATCACGATTCACGCATGGTCATCATCTATCGCCGGTATACCGGTTCCGGGCATGAAAGATCCGAACTTTAGTCTTGAGGAAGCTGAGAAAAATTCCCTGCATATACCTCATAAAGAACGCGCCGAGCAAATCAAGGAAAAGATCGAGCAGCTTCGTGCCGAGGGCGATAGCGCAGGCGGCGTGATTTCTTGTATCGCAGAAGGTGTCCCGCCTGGGCTGGGCGAGCCGGTGTTCGGGAAACTTGACGCCTGTCTCGCTGCCGCCATGCTTTCTCTGGGTGCAGCAAAGGGCATTGAGTTTGGATCAGGCTTTGCCTCAAGCTCAAGCAAGGGTGTAAACCAAAACGACCGGCCGGTGATGAACCGTAAGAGTGCGCCTTACCCAAACCTTCCCCTTGACGTGCCGTCACTTCGTTATCGAAGCAACAACGCCGGTGGTATGCTGGGAGGCATCTCAACCGGAATGCCCATTGAGTTTAAGGTAGCGTTCAAACCTGTACCTTCAATCCACAAGACCCAGACAACCATTGATCGGGAGGGCATTTTATGCGACCTCATTCTCGAAGGCCGCCATGATGTGTGCATAACCCCCCGTGCTGTTCCAGTGGTGGAAGCCATGACCGCCCTTGTGCTGGCCGACCTTCTGCTCTTAAGTCTAGGTAATCACTTATAGTTGAGGTAAATATGAAAGACTTTGCCGCGATTGACTTTGAAACTGCCAATGGGAATCATTCCAGCGTGTGCGCTGTGGGAATTGTAATTGTCCGTGATGGACAGATTAGCGAGAAATATTACCGGCTCATCCGGCCTACGCCTAACTACTACTGGACCTGGTTCACCAGGGATATTCATGGAATTGAGTATGAGGACACGGTGAATGAGCCGCCGTTCCCGGATGTCTGGGCTGAGCTTGCTCCCCGTCTTATGGGACTACCGCTGGTTGCGCATAACAGTTCTTTTGACGAGGACTGCCTACGTTCTGTGCATGAGGCGTATGCCACAGCCTATCCAGGCTATGAGTTCCACTGCACCTGTCGGGCTGCGCGGCGGGTTTTCGGGAAGGAACTGCCCAACCACCGGTTGCCGACTGTGGCCTTGCGTTGCGGGTATAACCTTACCCAGCACCACCATGCGCTGGCAGACGCAGAAGCATGCGCGGTAATCGCCATGCAAGTGTTTCCTAACTAGTCTATTTCTGTTATCATAGTTTTATGAAAATGGTTCTATTTCTGTTTTTTTGTCTGACAGGATTAAGAGGCTTATTCCTGTATGCTGATGAAACAATGCCTATGGCGCTTGAAGTCCCTAAAATCAGCTCCCTTGCCGCAGTGCTTATGGACGCGACAACCGGAGAACTGCTCTACGCCAAAAACGAAAACTATGTGATTCCACCAGCGTCTCTGACCAAGCTCATGACAATTCACATTGCCCTGAGCGAAGTAGCCGCAGGCCGTGCGTCTCTTGATGACATTGTCGCGCTTCCCCCTGAATCATGGGCTAGTAACCAGCCCAGAGGATCAAGCCTCATGTTTTTGAACGTGGGGCAAACCGTTACCCTGCGAGAACTTATTCTGGGACTGGTGATTCCATCGGGGAATGACGCGGCAGTGGCGGTTGCCCTGCATTTTGCTCCAAGTATAGAAGCATTTGCCCAGCGTATGAATCAGGAAGCCCGAAACATGGGGTTTATCAAAACCTATTTTGTGGAGCCATCTGGCATCTCGGAATTCAACGTGGTTACAGCGCTTGAGCTCGCGCAATTCTGCTGTGAGTATGTACGGCTCCACCCCGAAGCCTTGCAGGACTTCCATACTGTGCCGATGTTTGCCTATCCTAAAGCGGATAATGTCGCGGAACGCTACCGAAGCAGGCCCGAGACCATAGTTCAATATAACCATAACCCTCTGCTGGGAACTTTTGAGGGAACCGACGGCCTGAAAACCGGCTACATAGACGAATCAGGCTATAACCTTGCCCTGACCGCACAGCGGGGCGAAACACGGCTCATATCCGTTACCCTGGGCGCGACAAGCTCAAGGGAGCGAAACGAAGATGGAATCGCGCTGTTCACCTGGGGCTTTGAGCATTTTCACACATTGCGCCCGATCCCTGAGCCTCTAACACCATTGCCGGTCTGGAAAGGCAAAACCGATGAGGTGAGCGTTATCCCCAGTGAGCAACTGGAGTTCACCACCTTCACCGAGCGTGGTCATGATCTGCGCTGGGAGGCGTCATACCTTGATCCCATCGTTGCGCCAGTTCCTGTAGGCACGACAGTGGGTGAACTGACGCTCTACGATTCGGTGGGTGAACTCAAACGCCTCCCCATCATTACCACGACAGAAGTTGAGGAGGGTAGTTTCTTCAAGCGCCTCTGGGATTCGATACGCCTGTTCTTCAGGAAGAAAGAGTAAGCTACGCCTCACCATGCATGCCGCAGTTCAGTGGCCTCCTAGCTGTCTGTTTCCGTAAACTGTATCTTCTTGACTCATACACTGGTGTCAGAGACTCACGTAGTAGCTGTAGAAATGGTTATAGGACTTGCGGAATGATCCTGCTGGACAAGACAATCATCTGCTGACGGTTGCAATGTCTTTAAGACCTATACCAACATTGTGCTGCCCATGCCTGCAACCCTCATTGTGATGGACGCGCTATGGTATTGGAACGATTTCCTGCTTCCCTTGATGATACTGAATCGTTCCCGTGATTTCTGGACTTTGCCGCTGTTTCAGTACAACTTCAAGACCGAGTATTCTTTTAATTATACCATGTCTTTTACCGCGTATCTAGTTTCCATGCTGCCAATACTGATTGTGTATATCTTTGCCCAGAAGAACATCATTAAGGGATAGACTGTTTGGGAATATCTTTGACTCATCTATCAGAAAATTCTGAAGATTGGCATACACAAATTCTTACGCATATCTGATTGCGGGTATTTCGGCCAATTTAGAGCGAAGCGAGAAAACGTGCCGTCGGTTTCCAAGCGTGTTCCCCGTAGCCGCCGGCCATGAGCCATGAGGATGGGATACAGCGCTCTTGCAGAAAGGCGTAGATGAAGCGGTCACGCGCCACGCATTGCGCAAGACTGAGGGCAAGCGGCACGCTTGAGGCAAGGCCGTCCTTTCTATAAGGGTCAACACCATCTACTACCAGCGCAAGGTCGGGAATACGGCCTGCGGTACGTTGTTCCATAAGGGCAAGACCCTCAGCCAGGCGGGGAAGGTACAGGGCTTCTTCCCCGGACTCAATGGGAATGTCGATGTCTGATTCCACCAGCGGCGCATGGCCAGGGATCGCCTTTGTCAGCGACGCTTCGTCCAATGGCCAGCCCTGGGCCATGTGTATCGACAGGGTGAAGATTTCCGGGTTCTTGCCGGAAAAAGTCTCACCTCGCTCCCGTGAGAGCCGCACCAGTTCCGTGCTTCCGTCGCCTTTGTGCGCGTCCACGTCAATGATCCAGATGAGACCGGCGTGTCCCTCGTCCTGTAGCTTCCTTAACGCGATGATGATGTCGTTCAGGATGCAGAAGCCTGAACCAGCGTCATAGCAGGCGTGATGACTGCCGCCGCCCAGGTAGAAACAGAACTTGTCCGCGTCCGTGAGCGCGAGACGGCAGGCAAGGTAGGTACCGCTAATTTCTTCAAGCTGTCTCGCAAAAAGCTCAGTGAGCGGCTTTGTCGCTGTATCCGGCTCATAGCGATTGTACGAGCCGTCGTCGTTGATAAGCTCAAAGGTGGAAAGTATGACCCGCTCAAGTTCCGCTGGATCGTAGAGGCGGGCAAGATACTCTGGCGAGTGTACCCGTTCAAGGTCAGCGCGGCTGATAAGCGGCGCAGCTATTGCCAGCGCCTCCGCTGCAGACGCGAATGTGTGGCAGGGAAACTTTACGCCTTGTTCCGTAAGAAAGGCCATAATCTGAGACGGTCGGGAGATAGCTATGGGAATCGTGATCCCATAGTCGCGCATATTGCGCTCAAGGGTTGGCTCATAAAGTAACATAATTTCTTTTATAATATTAGCTAAAACAACTCATCACGTCAAGAGCGCGATATGGCTCTTATTGTTGCCATGTCGCTTCGACAAGCTTAACGACTGCGGAAAAACACTTGGCGTGTTTTGTTTAATGCATATAGGTATGTTTCCAGCAAAATACTGTTGCATAAAATAGAGACGATCAGAGTTGGCATATTGATACAATCAAGGCATTATCGCATAACTCAGAACGGAGTTGCGCCATGGTGATGCTGGATTGGATGAGGTTGCGCCATCGTGCATACGAATATCAATTTTTACCACAGGTAATCAGTAAAGATCGTCAATGACCGACTGTATTCCCTGAGAGATGCGCTCAATGAGTGCGGTCTTAATCTGTCGTTTGCGCTCATTGTTTGCGGCAACAGTGGCTTGTCTGGCAACCTCAAACTCATCGTAAAACAGTTGATAAGGCTCGATACTAAGCGCACTGGCGATCTTTTCGATATAGGCAAAGGAGGGACAACGGCGTCCAGTTTCGAGTTGTCCAATATAGCGCGGATCAGTATCACAGAGTTCCGCCAGTTTCTCCTGGGTGAGCGAGGCTTGTTTTCGATACTTCCTCAAGTTCACCGTGAAAACGTCCTGAAGTTCCATATAATCCATTTTAATAGCTACAATTTAACCCACAACACCAGCTTAAAGCTGGCATTTTTGTTTAATAGCGTAGCAATGTGCTGGTACACAGTTCAGACTGAGTTTGATAGCGTAGCCATGTGTTAGTACAAGCTCTGGCTAAACGGAAGGGCGCAATAAGAGTCCGTGAAGGTAAGGAAGGCGAAAATCTTTATCCGCCTTATTCGCCGTTACGGTAAGAAGCTGTTTAGTCTGAATAGTGTGCTAGTGCATGGGAAGGTTTATATGAACTTCAATTCGTGGCAGTTTCTCTTGTTCTTTCCGGTGGTAACAGTGCTGTACTGGGTGTTGGAGGCGCGAGGACACAGCGCGTCTCTGGCGACGCTTGTGAAACAGGCGTTCCTGCTCATGGTCTCGCTGTTTTTCTACGCCTGCTGGAATCCGGCCTACCTCGCGCTTATCGTGTTCTCCGTGCTGATTACGTGGGTCTCTGGCTGTTGTATGGAAGGCAAGGCATTACGGTATAAGCGCCTGATTCTGGCAGGATCGCTGACGCTGAACCTCGCGGTGCTGTTTTTCTTCAAATACTACAATTTCTTCGCGGATAGCTTGAGTCTTGTCTCTGGCGGCGCGGTCTTGCCCTCATTCAATGTGCTGCTGCCTGTGGGCATCTCGTTCTACACGTTTCAGGCTCTGGGTTACTCAATCGACGTGTATCGGGGGACAGTGCAGGCTGAACGGAATCTTATAACGTATGCGCTTTTTGTTACATTCTTCCCGCAACTGGTTGCTGGCCCGATTGAGCGCACGGGGAACCTCTTGCCCCAGTTCAAGGCTGACCACGGCTTTGACTACGACCGCGTAACGAGTGGTCTGAAACTGGCGGCTTGGGGTATGTTCAAGAAGATTGTGGTTGCGGACCGTGTGGCGCTGTATGTGAACGCTGTTTATGGCGAACCAACGGTGTATCCGGCGGCATCTTTGGCACTGGCGACCTTCTTCTTTGCGTTCCAGATATACTGCGACTTTTCGGGGTATTCAGACATTGCTATGGGGTGCGCCCGTGTGCTGGGTTTCAAACTGATGAGTAACTTCCGGCAGCCTTACTTTGCCCATTCCATCGCGGACTTCTGGCGGCGCTGGCATATTTCGCTTTCAAGCTGGTTACGCGACTACATCTACATTCCCCTCGGCGGAAACCGGCGTGGTATTCCCCGTCAGGCGTTCAACCTGCTCATCACGTTCCTGTTGAGCGGTCTCTGGCACGGCGCGGCCTGGCACTTTGTGGCGTGGGGTGCGTTGCACGGCGTGTTCCAACTTGCGGGTCGCGCCACAAACGGCGTCCGTTCCCGCATCTGGCGCACGCTCGGTATAGCGAACTCCCTGCTTATCCGCGCTGTCGCTGTCTGCGTTACCTTCGCGCTGGTCTGTGTCGCCTGGGTGTTTTTCAGGGCAAACACAATAGGCGACGCGCTCTTAATATGCACGAAATTCGTCATGCTTCCCGCTGAGTTGGCCAGCTATGTCCATCAGCTTCCGCAGACCGGAGTTCTGGAGACAGTACGCGCTGCGTTTCAACTGGGAAATAACGTGGCGCATCCTATTAAGTCGTTTGGGATAAGTGCTTGCGGGTTTTCGTTCATGGCCATTGCCGTTCTGCTCTTCAGCGACTGGCGCACGAGAACAATGCCCGACATGGCGCTCATCACGCGAAAGCCGCCGATGGTACTGCGCTGGGCTAGCTATTACACGCTGGTACTCGTGGTTTTGTTGAGCTGGGGTATGGATTCCTCAGAGTTCATCTATTTTATGTTTTAGGGAAAGCGCATGAAAAAGCTATTATTCAAACTGGCGGTTCTAGGTACGTTAGTTTTCGTATCATTGTTTGCTATGGTCATGCTTCCCAGTCCGCAAAATAGTTATACGCGAGCAATCCTCGACAAACATCAGCGGCTCATGGAGACTGCCGCGCCGCGCCTTGTGCTGGTGGGCGGCTCTAATCTCGCGTTTGGCATTGATAGCGAAATGCTTCAGAACGGGCTGGGTATACTGGTCGTGAATACCGGACTACACGCGGGCTTCGGGTTAGCACGTATGCTTGACGACATTGCGCTATTCCTGCAAAGCGGCGATACGCTTGTCATTGCGCCGGAGTATTCTCACTTCACGAGTACGTGGAATGGCGAATTAGCTGCATGGAATCTAGTGTCAGACACTCGGCGCTATTCGCTGCTGGTGTCAGACACGTTTATCGCGCCAGAGTATCAGCATCTCGCCGATACTTGGAATGGCAATTCAGGCGCAGGACTGATGTCTGACATCAGTAACTCATTTCTGGCGGAAACGAGGCTTTATGGCCTGCCCAGGGCTTTTCCCGAATACGTCAGAGACAAGGTGCTTGCCCTGCTCCCCCATCAACCCAATCCGCTTGCCTACACCCGCGACGGCTTTAATGAATATGGCGACTACATCAAACACTTCGGTATTGAAAACCAGCCCTTCACGCCTGCCCTGCCGCTTGAGCCACTTAACCCGCAGTACCTTGCGCGATTCTTCCAGTTTGTTGCCGCGTTCACCAATCGTGGCATCCGTGTCATACTCACCTATCCTAGCTACGAAGAAGTTTCCTTCTATACTAATGTCAGTCGTATACACGAATTGGATACGGTCTTTCGGGCGCGTGAAAACATCACGGTCATTTCAACGCCTGACGACTATTGCTTCCACACTGCTTTTTTCTATGACTCCGTCTATCACCTTAACGAGCATGGCCGTGCCGTGCGCAGTGAGCAGCTCCTGCGCGATTTGCGGGCAAGCGGACTTTTTTCCCCGTGAGGCATTGATAGCGAGACATTGGTGTCAGAGATGTGAGTGCCAGAGACGTTGGTGTCAAGGTGGTGCCAGAGACGTGAGTGCCAGAGGCTGTACGTGCGGCACGCAGGCCGTGTTATTGGTGCCAGAGATGTGAGTGTCAGAGACTGAGCGTGTGGCAAGCAGGTAGTGTCAAGTTGGTAGTGTCAGAGACCGAGCGTGCGGCAAGCGGGTAGTGCCAGAGACGGTGCGTATGGCAAGCAGGTGGTGTCAGAGATCGAGCATGTGGCAGGCAGGCGGTGTCAGAGAGATCACTTGTGTCGTTTGAGAGTATCGCAACGATGCGGGTGAGTTCTCTTGTGGCGTTGGGGAATTCCTATGCGGCGTTAATATAGCATGAGTTTGATGGGAAGAAAAAAGTCTGCAAATGATACGAATGAACAGTACGGTCATTGCAAGCGCAGCAAAGCAATCCAGTAAAATGGTGATCCTCTAGTTGCCTCATCGCCGAAACTCCTCGCAATGACGCGGGCATCGCCATAAGCCCACTTGACGGATCGTCATAAGCCTGTATGACGCTTCGTCATAAAGCCGTATGACGAGTTGTCATAAGGCCGTCAGACGGATCGTCATAAGCCCGCATGACAGATCGTCATAAGGCAGTCAGACGACTCGTCATAAGCCCGCATGACGCTTCGTCATAAAGCCGTATGACGAGTTGTCATAAGGCCGTCAGACAGATCGTCATAAGCCCGCGTGACGACTCGTCATAAGGCCGTCAGACAGATCGTCATAAGCCCGCGTGACGACTCGTCATAAGCCCGTCAGACAGATCGTCATAAGCCCGCGTGACGACTCGTCATAAGCCCGTCAGACAGATCGTCATAGGCTCGTATGACGACTCGTCATAAGCCCGTATGACGATCTGTCATAAGCCCGCGTGACGAATCGTCATAAGCCCGTCAGACAGATCGTCATAAACCCGTATGACGGATCGTCATAAGCCCGTGTGACGACTTGTCATAAACCCTTATGACGACTCGTCATAAACCTGCATGACAGATCGTCATAATGCCGCCAGACAAAGCGTAAACAGTACGCTATTAGATTTTAGACTACGGTGAAACACCTATCAATGATTGCGCTGGGGACATTGGTAAGGCGGCGCTAGAGAAACCTCTTGTCAGCAACAATACTGCCATAGCCAGCAAAGGGGTCATCAATCACAACGCGCCCCTCGGCAACGTCGCCAAGCCCTCCGTAGAGGTCGAACTTACCATCGGCGCGTGGAACAATGCCGCTAGTGAAGGTGCAGTCGCGTAGGTCAGCGCGTTTCGCTGGTGTTACCGGGTAACTGCTTCGTGTTGCAAGTATCTTTTCATCAATAACGCGGTTGTTGACTAGATCAAACACAAACGCGATGTTGATATACACATTAAGCGTCTGTCCATCATCGTTGCTGTCCTGATAACTCTTGTGTCCGATGACGCCGATGTATCCGCTATCCAGCAGGTGGCATTGGTTACAACCACCCCATTCGCCCTCGCTGAAAAGTCCGGGGATAACCCGGGCGGCGCTGACAACGTTTTCATCAAGGTTGTCGAGTCCAGGAATGACGGTGAAGCCTATGACTGACGTAGAACCGTAGCGTTCCTCGATCTCCTTGTTGAGTGGGCGCGAGAATACGCCAACGCCATTAGCTCCGAGGTCTACCAAGCGTATGTCCTTCATATCGTTTGGCCCAGTGGTGAAGTAACGAAGGTCTTCGAGGTCAGTGCCGCGATAGAAGTAGCCGTAAACTGTTACGAAGCGGTTACAGCTATATTTGACGTGTGTACCACCCATGACTAACTCATCACCGATCCTTGTTACAAAAGGGTCTTCAAGCTGGTACGTTATGCTATCAGGTACGAGGGTGAACTCGTCGTTATTGGTTTCCTCAAAGAGTCGCGTCCATGACCGCGTCCATTCGTTGCGGCGCTCCACGCGACCATAGATATAGCGCCGTCCTTGCCAGATAAACGGCGCGGAACAGTTGTATACATCAAACCCCTCAATCGCCTTACCTTTGAAGCAGAGAAGCGTGTTCTCAGTATCGCTACGCTCCTTTTCAAATACCACTTTTCGTTCTGCCAGTGTCATACATTCTCCTTATACTATTTGTTCAATCCACACGCTCAAACCTAACAGCCGGGCGGGGATTCTTTATTGAAAAATAAGCCGAATCTCAACGCTGTCGCTCAAGCCCTCTGGTGTCCGCGCCTCTACACATACCTGTTTCGCGCCACTGCCAAAGTCCCGTGTGTTGATGGTGATAGCGCCGGTAAACACGGTGCGGCGATCATCAATGACCAGCGTGTAGGTAACGTCTGTAGGCACGGCGTCGCCGTTGCCAGTAATGACTGGTTCTATGGTGAAGCGGCGTGGGACACGCTGGTTAGCAACTAATGCGGGAAGACTCACTGTGATCTGCTCGCTGGAGATAAAGCGCCCATTAACCATATAAGCGCGACCTTCGCGGGTGATAACACTAGAGGCGGGAATCTCAACGATAACCCGCGCCCCGTCAGCGGGAATGACAACCGTAGTCTCACCTATAACATTGCTGGCAATGAGTGTGTTACTTACTGTGTCGAATAGGTCAACCATGCCGGTGCTCCGTATTGGATAACGGAGCTGGCGCTCATCATGGTAAGGATTGTAGACGAGGCCGGTGGGAAAGGTATCGCCAATGGAGAGAATGTCAGTAGCACAGAGATCAATACGCAGAATACCATTGTGGTCAGTGGGTTTGAACAATGCGCCAAGTACCCCTGTGTGAGCGCCGGAGTACAGCGAAAGGTCGGTCTCTGCCCAGCCGTATACGGTAGGGTCGCCACCGAACCATGGCGACTTACCATTACGTTCCTTGCGTATGCCCTCGTAAGGCGTGGCGTGGAGTAATGCTACGTTGAACAAGGGCAGCGTGGCACCGAGGGACTGGTGATCCGGTTCGGTTTCGTCGGGGAAGAAGTAGCGGGCATTACTGTGCAGATGGAGAAGCCACTTGCCAACGCTATGCGCGTAACGGGCGTCATAGCGGACGAGCGGCGCGACAGCGCCAGCAGCGGCAAAGGTGTTCATGGCAAAGGCATAGCCGCCACCATCGGTTTTACTGCCAAAAAGCCCGTTCACCTCGTAGTCGCCCCATTCACCGGCAATAGAACCCCAGCCACCACGCGGAATGGAGTTACCATCAAACACACGATTCAGCGCCCTGCTTATGTCATAATTCGTATTGTGTAAGGCATTGAGCCGCGCCATCAACAGTGGCGCATAGTAAAGCAGTATTTCGTACAGGGGACCGCCGAAATATGCCTCGATGTAGTCCATCAGCGCGATTGCCGCCGTAAGATACGCAGCCTCGCCACTTAATTGATAGCCAATGTAAAAAAGCGCCGCCATACCAACGGCGGCATCTGGTTCTTTCCAGACACCGTTCTGGTACGGCATCATGGTGCTAAAGTCAAAGCCGGTGTGGGCAAAGTCCCCTGCCGCTGTATCCCTGATGACGCTATAGGCGGCGTACCAGTTCGCAATAGCGGTGAGCGCGTTTTGCCGAAGAAGCGCGACCGCGCCAGTGTCAGAGACATTGGTGTCTGACACTAGCGCAAGACTGGTGTCGCCAATGAGCGCGACATGGGTATACAACAGCGCGGGATAGAGCAGGTACCAGAACGATGTTGTTTTGGTAGTGCCATTTGGGTTATTCAGTACAACGCCTTCGTCAGCGTTGAAGAAGGCATTAAGCGAGGAAAAAGCGTTGGTGGGGAGAGCAAAGCCATTGAGACAGGCGCTTAACACGGCGGCTATCACCGTTACCGCCTCCTCACTGCCATCCTGCATAAAACGAGGGTCGCCAACATAGGCGGCAATGCCGAGTGTGTTATAGGTATGGTCGCGCCATGCTAGGCGCGAATTATCAGCGAAGATAAGTTCATGGAAGGCGCGGGCGCGGGCGCGATAGTCAGTATAGGCGTAACGCGATGGCAATGGCGCGTAGGCATCGGCGCGGTTAAAGCCCTTGCTGATGCCGCCAGCATAGGTGTAGCTACTGGAGCCTTGCGCCTGACACGAGGTAAAGAGCGCCAGTATTGCTAACATGCCTGTAACGGAATTTCGAAGCCAGCGCACAATACTCATTTCTGGTTGAACATTTTAACCGAACTTATTTCAACAGTAGCATCGGGGCTGCCAGCCGCATAAATCCATATAACGCCCTCCACCTTCTCGCCATACAAGCCGATAAAGTCCTGGCCTAGCTTTGCGCGGATGTCAACACCGGCGTAGTTGTTCCACTTAAAGTTATTGTCTTCTATTAAATAGAAGCCCCATGCGTGGTCTTCCACTGCTGGCGTTGATGGCACAAACTTCGCGCCCCACTTAAAGCCGTCCGCGTTTTCCCGCACCTGCACCAGCAGTACCGGTTCCTTTGACAAGTCAAGCGTGAACTTTTCCGACTGCACTCCACCCCAGCCATCCGGCGCTGCCTTAACAATCGCGGCATTACTGCCGGACGACACTGACCCCTCGCCGCCACCGGGCGTTACCATTGATGTCCACCGTGCTACCTCATGCGAGCTCTTCGTGTAGAAGTACGAGACTCCGCCCTGCTGACACGCGGCACATAACAGCGCTACGCTAATCAGTGTTACCATAATCCTTACTCTCATCATTTCTATCCTCCAAAAGTATATTAGGTCCCCAACGGGGGATTCCCCAAGCATAGACGCTATCCTTTCATGCCGCTCATCTTGATGCCTTCAACGAAGTACCGTTGAGCAAAAAGCAGGATGAGGATTACCGGAATAAGCGCGACAAACGATGCCGCCATTAACGGCCCCCAGAGTGTTTCACCGGTCATGTTGTTGAACGAAGCAAGTCCTAACTGAATGGTGTACTGGTTAGGCTGGCTGATATAGATGAGTTGCCCCAACAGATCGTTCCACGTCCCGACAAACGCCCAAAGCGCAATGGTTAGTAACGCTGGCTTCCCCAACGGTATAAATAGCCCGACGAATATCTTGAAATAACCAGCGCCATCAATAATCATGGCCTCCTCAAGGGCATGAGGAAAGGTTGCGTAGTACATACGGATAAAGAAGATGAACGACGCTGACCCAAAATACGCCGGTAACACCAGCGGGACATAGCTATCAGCTACGCCAAAAAAGCTCCACATGATAAACGTGGGTATCATCGTTACCTCATAGGGTAACATCATCGTTGCAAGCAGTATCATAAACAGAATGTTCTTGCCACGAAATTCAAAACGCGCAAAGCCATACGCTACGAGCGCGGACACAAACACTTCACCAAAAATCTTCATAGTGGCAAGCAGGAAGGTGTTTATGAGGTAGCGCAGAATCGGTACAACCTGAAAGGCGCGGATGTAGTTGTTTGTGTACCACACGGACGGTATCCACTGTATTGGCGATGTGAAGATTTCACGGTCGGGCTTCAGTGATGTACTCAGCATCCAGAAAAACGGTAGCAACATGATCGCCGCTCCAACGCAGTACATGAGGTAAAGACAGAGCTTCTGCATACGCCTTATCGTCGTCTTGTTGCTCATAGCTACTCCGTATATACCCAGTATTTTTTGGTGATATTGATGACTAGCGTTAATCCCAGTATAATAGCAAACAGTATCCACGCTAACGCGGTCGCGTAGCCCATCTTGTAGAACGAAAACGCCTGCCGGTAAAGGTTCACCATGTAGAAGTCGCCTTCACCGCCAGCGCCGCCCATGATGTAGGCATCGGTAAACTTCCTGAAACACGAGATTAGCTCAATAATCATGTTATAAAAGATGATTGGCGTTATCAGCGGTACAGTAATAGAACGGATTTTGCGCATTGAACCAGCGCCATCAATGGTTGCTGACTCATAGAATTCGTGTGGAACATCTTTCAGCGCCGCCAAATAGATGAACAGCCCGCCACTAGCGCCCCAGATTGTAGTAATGAGGTATGATGGCAGTACCCATGCTGGATCGTAGAGCCAGTTTGGACCAACAATACCAAAGATATTGAGGATAGCATTCATAACGCCGAAGCTAGGGTCCAGCACCCACCGGAACACGATAGCCACTGCTACGCCTGACACGATGGCGGGCATATAGAAGATAGTCCTAAAGACACCGACACCTCGCCATTCCTTGTTTAGCAGAATCGCCACTGCCAGCGCGACCACAATCTTGATAGGCACAGCGAAGATAGCGTAACGCGCCGTAATCCATAGCGACCGGTAGAACATCTCATCCTTAAAGATTTCAATAAAGTTCTCGAACCAGATAACACCAGCGTCACCGATGATCGACCAGTCGGTCATGGAGATATACACCGCCGAAAACATCGGAAACACAGTGAACGTGAGTAGTCCAATAAGCCACGGGAGTATAAACAGAAACCCAGCATTACTTTTCACACGCTTACTTCCGTTTACTGATAAAGACCCGTGATTGTTCGGCGATAGTCTGCGCTTCGTGCCGGTAATCAAAGCCTTGTGGGTCATTAAGCATACCGGTATAGAGCTTGACCCAAAGTAGATTGTTAATCTCGTTCCATTCCGGTACATAATTCGCTGATCTCGCGCTCTGCAAAACTTGTTCCATAGTTGGTAAAGACGGCGCTTTCAACGGCTCAATAGCGATGACCTGCTCTAGCGAATCTTTCAGCGGTGGCGCTATCTTCCATTGGAAGAATGCCAGCGTCAGTGTCTCCAGCGCCTCATAAGCCAGCGCGTTATCTGCCATGCCTGCGCTTAACACCGTCGCGGCTGTCCAGTCAAACGACCATGACTGCCCATCAAGTCCCACGGGCATTGGCGCATAACCAATATCGAATTGCTCATCAGGAGGGGCATTACGATTCTTCACTTCAAAGTTGTCCTGAATCCCGCCCATGAACATTGCCACTCGCTGCTTCTCGAACCATACATTATTAGCCCCCAAGCTGGACACCTTGGCGTAGTCAGGCGTAATACCGGCGCTCAGTATGTCGTGCAGTATATCAAGCCCATTGAGCGCGGCGTCGGAGTCAAGGGTAACAGTAATACCGTCTTCGGCGATGATGTCGCCGCCACCAGCCCAGATAAAGGTTTCGATATTAGGCCAGCCATCAACAATATAACCGTACTGCTGGTATTCATTGCCGAGACTATCCTGTTTAACAACAGTGAGTCTGCTGGCTATGTCAATGAACTCGCTCCACCTCCAGTCGTCAAGAGGATAGGGGTACGGCACACCAGCTTCGTCGAAGAGCCGTTTGTTGTAGTACACGATAAGAGGGTTGGCGATCCATGGGAGTCCGTAATACGCGCCATTATACTTCACTGACGCAAGGACACCCTCATAATACTGGGCTGGATTAAGCACGGCGCTGGCTTTGAACGGCGCGCTAATGTTTGCGATAGCCCCCAACTGGGCATACTTGGAAACCAGTTCTTGAGTCAGCCAGAAAAAGTCCGGCGTCTTTTTTGACGCAATGAACGTAGATATTTTAATGTAATAATCCGATGGAATGCTCAAGACTTCGACCTTATACCTGCCATTGGCAGCAGCATTAACCCCATCAATGATCTGCTGGAACTCCTGTAGTTCCTGCCCTGCCGCCCATGTTGCAAAGGTAAACGTAGTCTTGTCCGCGCTGCTGCTAACTCTTTTGCTGCATCCTGTGCAGAGTACGCACGCCGCCACTGCCAGCGCAACCGCCGCATATCTCATGTTATCCATCCTCATAATGTTGCTCCCTATGTAACTTTAATTATTGGCGGCTTATTACTTGAATTTCAAATACAATTTGCTTGAAAGAATTGATGATGTCCGTTTCACACGAAACCGCTTAAACGCGATGATGATATAAGGATAGGAACTAGTAGTCATACACAAGTGATACATTACTTGAAAAAATTGACAATACAAGAGAGCATGACTACACTTATCGCAGATGACGCGGAGGCTAATATGAAGAAGAAGGCAACGATGAAGGACATAGCGGACGTACTCGGCATATCGGTGAACGCGGTTTCGCTGGCGCTGAACAATCGCAAGGGCATCAGTGAAGACCTACGGCTCAAAGTGTTTGAGGTGGCAAGGGTGCATGGCTACCTTGACCTAAACACGCGCTTTACCAGTGCTTTTGAGCGTTACACCTTCTGCGTTATGCTGCAGGGCATCTATGCTCATGACAGTTTTTACGGCAAAATTCTCTATGCGGTGGAAAAAGCGGCGCGTAACAACAACTACAACATCCTCCTTTACCACTTCAACGATGAAAACATGAGCGTTCCTGATTGCGTTGAGAAGCACTATGTCTCTAGCATCATCATTTTGGGTAAAATCCTGAGCCGGAACATTGACCTGCTGATGAGTTTTCATCTTAACATCATTGTTATTGACCATTCGCCGATGCGGAGCCACATAAACTGCGTGCTCACGGACAACATGGGCGGTGGTTCCATTGCTACGCGCTATCTCATTCGCGCCGGCTTCAGGCGCGTCGGCTTTTTCGGCGATCTTTCCTACTCGCTGTCGGTGAAGCAGCGCTACTACGGCTTCCTTGAGGCGCTCCACAATGAGGGCCTTGTCAGCCTCAACGAACAGGCTGAGTATGTCCGTCGCTATTCCATTACTGGTGAAATTGAGCGGTATATCATTGAACACAACACAGACGCTATAGCTGCCCTGCTTCCGTCCAAATTCGAACTTCCCCAGGCGTACTTCTGCTCCAACGACTCAGCGGCAATTGTTCTCATCAATGCGCTTCATAAAAAAGGGATACAAGTGCCACAGGAAGTTTCCATTATTGGCTTTGATAATATCGATTTGGCGGAAAAGATCGAACCAAAACTAACCACAATCAATGTCAACCATGAATTGATGGGCTATAAGGCAGTATACCGCCTCATCCAGATGAAAAACGGACAGAACGAAGGCGTAGAACATACGGTACTCGGTGTTGAACTCGTGGAACGCGCATCAGTAGCGTTGGATCACTATAAGAATAACCACTAGCATTGTAAGCGCAGCGAAATAGACGCTCGTCTAGCTGCTCCATCGCCGAATATCCTCGCAATGACGCGGGCATTGTCATAAGCCTGCATGACGAAGCGTCATAAGCACACTTGACGAAGCGTCATAAGGCCGTATGACGGATCGTCATAAGCTCGTATGACGAAGCGTCATAAAGCCGTCAGACAGATCGTCATAAGCCCGCATGACAAGTCGTCATAAGCCCGCATGACGGATCGTCATAAGGCCGCATGACGAGTCGTCATAAGCTCGTATGACGAGTCGTCATAAGGCCGCATGACGAGTCGTCATAAGGCCGTCAGACGGATCGTCATAAGCCCGCATGACGAGTCGTCATAAGCCCGCATGACGGATCGTCATAAGGCCGTCAGACGGATCGTCATAAGCCCGCATGACGGATCGTCATAAGCCCGCATGACTAGTCGTCATAAGCCCGCGTGACGAAGCGTCATAAGGCCGTCAGACGGATCGTCATAAGCCCGCGTGACGAAGCGTCATAAGGCCGCCTGACGAATCGTCATAAGCCCGCCTGACGGATCGTCATAAGCCCGCTTGACGAAGCGTCATAAGCCCGCCTGACGCAGCGTCATAAGCCCGCGTGACGAAGCGTCATAAGCCCGCGTGACGAAGCGTCATAAGGCCGTCA
>JAISAE010000093.1 GCA_031266875.1 Treponema sp. | reverse complement strand
TATCAAATAGGCCGTTATTTCTTCGCTCAGGCCGGAATTTCCGCCGCCGTTCCGCCTTACATCAACAATAAGATAGGGCAAATGTTCTACTTTGGAATATTCTGTTTCAAATTCCTCCAAACTGCCCCCCATTGAATTAAGGGCGATATATCCTATATCTTCTTCAAGAATTTCACCCTTTACATTTTCTCTGGAGGACAAAACGTAAAGTTCCCTTGCGTCGAATTTTCCCAAATCCAGGGTTACTTCGTTAAGCCCGTTATCCGATTTAACCAAATATTTTCTTCGGGTTGGGAAATAGCTGAAAAAAACCGAGGCCGCCGTCATCTCTATCAAAGAACGTGACGTAGAGGCTGAAACATATTTTGTATTTTCGAGGATCCATTCCACCACCGGCACATCGTCAACCGCGATTATTTCATCTTTCTCATGAAGACCAGCATACAGACCCTCTTTATATATCCTGTCAACGAACACTCTTTCTTCTACCAGCTTGGCCCCGCAAAAAACCCCGTATCGTTCAAACGATATTCTTGAATGTACATTCTTTAGTTCGGCAAAATATTGTACCATATTCAGCTTGAAGGTAACGAGGTCATCGGAATCTTTAATCAACGCGCTGTATTTATCATAGAGAGCCGAAGAATCAATGCCTTTATTGTAAAAATGACAATAGCGATCCGCGACGAAACCATGTATCATATCAAAGGTACTTACAAACTCTTCCCTGATATCCGGCGATTCTGATATGGGCCTGTTTGATGCACAGGAAACCGATAAAATGGCCGCCACAATCAAAACCACAGTAAAACGAGTCTTTTTCATTTTGTCCTCCATGTTACCAGTTAATCGTAATAATTGTCTTTTGTCAATATGTTTTTTAAAAATTTCATGGGGTATTGCGCCTAACTCCCATAGTGTAAGGGTCTTACCTCCTGTGGTATTAAATTGGTGGCAGGCTTACACGGGAAAATAGCGTGTCTGAAACTATATCGCTCCACTCACTTCGGCGTTGCGTCGCGGCGTCGTGTACAGCCAAGTACGTGGACGTGTGTGCCTCGGGCGCTCGAATACACGCGCTATCAGCGTCTCGTGGGGCGTGAGGGTCTTGCCGCAGACAGGACAGACATGGACACGCTCACCGGTGAGGCAGTAGACACAGCCAATAATGTGCATGACACGACAGCCATCGCTTGGTGGGTATATCGTGGAGTGGATACGCTCGCCGACGGGGAGCGTAGCGGAACAGACTGGACAAACCTGAGAAACACCGGAACGTGTCGGCTGGCCTATTGGAGACGAAGCGTGGGCAACAGCTTGTTTATAGTAGCGTTTAGTTTTGTGTTTGGAGCGGCGCCACAAGAAAAGTCCCAGGCAGAGTAAAGTGGCCTGTAATGATGAAGGCCAATGGCTGTATCACGATTTCCCCCGCCTTACGATATGTACGGGTTTCAATCTATGCGCCACTGAGATACAATACAGCATGGCGGTTTTATACATTATCGGCACGCCTATCGGGAATCTGGGCGACCTTTCTTACCGGGCGGTGGACATACTCAAGTCAAGCGATCTTGTCGCGTGTGAGGATACCCGCAGAACGCTGAAGCTCCTGAACCACTTCGGGATCAGCGCTCCCCTCATCTCATGTAGGGCTGAAAACGAGGCGCGGGCGGCGGATAAGGTACTCACACTCCTGGACGAGGGCAAGACCGTGGCTTACGCCAGCGACGCGGGTACGCCGGCATTGAGCGACCCGGGGGCAATACTGGCGAGAATAGTGGCAGAGGCGGGGCATGAGGTTATCCCTATTCCAGGGGCTTCGGCATTTGCGTCTCTGGTGAGCGTGGCCGGGGGCATGGATAAGAGTGTGGTCTTTGAGGGTTTTCTGTCGCCTAAACCGGGGCGGCGCAAGTCGCGGCTCAGGGAACTGTTGGCGCTGGACTGCGCTTTTGTGGTGTATGAATCGCCGTTCAGGATTATGAAACTGATGGAAGACCTTAGTGGACTGGACGGGGAACGCTATGTATGCGTGGGAAGGGAGATGACCAAGTGTCATGAGGAGTACCTACGCGGGTCAGTGGCGGAGGTCTGCGCGGTTTTGGCCGCAAGGAATGAGCGCTTAGGCGAATTTTCCGTGTATATCTCTGGTAATAAACACAACAAGAAAGTAAACTAAGAGTGGCTCTATGCCGATACTTTAATAACTTAACTTAGAAAAAGGATAATGTTATGACGATCAATGGTATAAGTAATACCGATTCCATTTCGCCCAATAAGAATGTGAATAACGCTAGTAAGACCGGTGGGTTCTCTTGCGCCGACTCTATCTCGCTCTCTGCGGACGCGATGGAAAAGGCTGAACTGTACCACGTGGCTGAAACCGTGGCGGCAACGCCAGATGTTCGTGCGGATCGGGTCGCGGAGTTGAAAGCAAAAATCAATGATCCTTCGTATATCAATGATACGATTCTTAACGCCACTGCGGATAAGCTTATGGAAGCCTTTGGTTGGTAAGCCAGCAAAGGATTGGTGAAAGTGGAACCAGTGCTTAATGCCAACTGTTCCATTTTTTTTGACCAGTGCGTTTTGAGAAGTATTTTTTCCGATAATAACAATATGATCGATTTTTCATTTAGGATGAATCCTGAATTCACTATTGGCTTAAATATCCTTAACCGCATTGGAACCATTTGCAAAACACATGGTACAAGGGCGCTTATTGCCACTGAACAGGAATTCGCTGACAAAGACGCAGTTGAACGGCTGATTACGATTCTGCTGGACGCGGGGGTGGAGGCGATTCTCTTTGACGCCATAACCCCTTACACCACAGCGGACACAGCAAACGCGATGGCCGAGCTTGCCCGTGGGTCCCGCGCTTCAATGATCATTGGGTTCGGAGGACTTAAAACGCAAGCTATTGCTCGTCTCACAGCTATCATTGCCCGCTCTGGTCTGGAAATCTTCGAGCTACTGGACGGTAAAGACCCGGAAAGCGTCCATGTCTCTGGTAATAAAGAAGATTTTCTTCCATACATAGCAATCTTAGGCGAGGCTGACCCGTTTGTGTTTGCGCGACACTTTATCGCTATTGACCCGCGAGACCGTTCGGTTAAACTCATCAAATCGCCCAAAGGCTTATGTGCCGCGCTCTTGCTTGACGGCGAGTGTATGAGGAACGCAGTGGACAAACCGGTTTCCACGTTTGACGCCATGAGTATCGCGCTTGAGGCTTATTGTTCCCGAAGCGCAAACTTCTTCTCTGATGCCCTGATTGAACGGGCATTGAGTCATTATTCCCGCCTAAGCATCGCTCCTGACGCCGAGACAAGCGTCGAGGACTTCATCAGTGCGATCCTGTTTACGAGCATGGGCGTAGCCTTGAGCAACCCAGGCATTGGGACCAGCTTGGCTTATGCGATATACGGGCGGTTTACCGTGGAAAAGACGCAGTGCGCTGCGATACTGCTTCCCCATATCCTTGAAAAGCTCATCAGCGTGCGCCCTGAAAAGATAGCCAAAGCCGCAACCCTGCTGGGCGAAGCGACAGATGGGCTTTCCGTGGCTGAGGCCGCAAACACGGCGCTTACAGCTATACGCGCCCGTCTTGCGGAACACGGCCTCCCATCCCATTTACAGAAACTCGATCTGGTACTGGATCGACTGATGCCAATCGCCGAAGCAGCGCGTGATCTGGAATTCATCGCCTACTCACCATGGACAGTTACTTCGGAAGAGGCTTTTGAGCTGGTAAAAAAGGCTTTTTAGAAAAAGGGTGGATATGGATATACATCAGCGGCTTGCTACTTCAGGTATTGTTATCCCCGAACTCTTGCTTCCCAAAGCAGGTACTGATTTACAAAAGTGGGCGGTCATTGCCTGCGATCAGTGTACTCAGGATTACGCTTATTGGGAGGCGGTGAAGAAGTTAGTTGGCGCGTCTCCCTCCACGCTGAACCTGATTCTGCCGGAAATCTTTCTGGCGGAGCCGCAGGGCGCGGGAACTACGACGCGAATTGCGGCGATCCATGACACGATGGCGGCATACCTCTCCCAAGGACTGCTTGTTCCCTGTGAACGCGGCGCTGTCTATATTGAGCGAAAAACCCCCTTTCACGAGCAGCGGCATGGGCTTATGTTGTGCATTGACCTTGAACTGTATGACTGGAAACCAGAGGCGCGTTCCCTAATTCGGAGTACCGAGGGAACCGTGGAAGAGCGGCTTCCACCCCGAATGGCGGTTCGCCGGAACGCGGTGCTTGAAACGTCCCACATTCTGCTTCTTATTGATGACGAAGACGACGCCTTACTGACCACACTAGGCGAGTGCGCAAAACAGGCGGAACCGCTCTACACGACTGAGCTTTCGATGCACAGCGGCGCAGTTTCGGGCTGGCTTTTGAATCAAGAGGCTGACTGGGCATATCTCGCGGAGGCGCTTGAGAGGCTTGCGGCGCGGTCCGGCAATCGCTACGGTGGCGCGTCTGACGCACCATTTCTCTTTGCCGTGGGCGACGGCAACCATTCGCTTGCCAGCGCAAAGGCGATCTGGCTGGAATACAAGGCGGCGCATAGTGGCGAAAAAGACTTGGCAAAGCACCCCGCCCGTTACGCGCTGGTTGAAATCGAAAACCTCTATGACGCGGGCATTACCTTTGAGCCGATTCACCGCGTAATCTTTGGCGCGTCGCTTGCCAACGTCAGCGCAGCCCTTGCCGCGCTGCCCGCCTTTTCAAGCCGCGCTGTGGCAAGCCGTGAGGAACTAGTCGTCCTTGTAGGAGACGCGGCCTGTGAGCGAAACCGGCTTGGACTGGTTTCTGGTGGCTCGTATCTGTTGGTGGAATCTGAGCATCAGGGCCTTGCCATCGACACGCTCCAGCCGCTGCTTGATGCCTTCATCGCCAGTAACGCGGCGTATTCGATTGATTACATACACGGTGAAGATAACCTGTTTCAGATTTCGCAGGGAGGCGCAGTGGGACTGTTCCTTCCCCCTATCGACAAGCGGAGTCTCTTCAAAACCGTGGCAAAACGCGGGATCCTTCCCCGAAAAAGTTTTTCAATGGGAGAGGCAAAAGAAAAACGTTTCTACCTTGAATGTCGTAAACTTTTCTGATAAGGTTATTGCAGGCTTACTCATCACGGGCGCTGCAGATAATAGGTATACTGTAGCCATATACACTCTCCGTTTAGTTATGTAGCGTCCGTGATGAGTAAGCTTCTCAGTTCCTTGGAACTTCTGTCTGCGTCGATAGTTTTAAGGGGTTCATACTTCATCAATACCGCTTCCTAAAACTTTATACCTAATCTCAAAGGTGTTTCCCAATTCATCTTGCAACTGTTGTTTAAGTTTATACCCTTCTTCAATAAATTGTGTTTCCTCAATGTCAGTTTTAAAACAACTTGATGTAGGATCATTAACATTAAGAATAGCGTCAAAGGAATCCGCCCATTGCAGAAGTTTTATACATAATTCTTGAGATATTGGAATATCTGCAGGATTGATATTATCATAATCTTCTCCCTGCGTACTATTCCATAAAGGGAAACAGTGATAATCAGCCATTAATTTTATTGTTTTCATCATTCAACAAATCCATGATCTCCTACACTAATAGCAATTGTATAACTCTTTCTACAGACTGAAAAACTTCTACAGTAGACTGCGAGAACTTTATATAGTTGACTGTGGATTAGTAAACTTCTCAGTTCTTTGTGGCGCCGGAGACTAACGCTGCATCCTTTTTCCTAAGTAGTGACTATTGCGCCTCGTCCTCTCAATACCTTGCTTATTCATTGGCTTGCCAAGTCCCGATAACCCGCGCTTTACCAGCCGCGTCGTAGTACAGGCGCGGCTGTTCGTAGCCTTCGGCGAGCAAGAGGCGCGTGATGGCGTCCATCTCGCCGGAATCTGCCTCCATAAGCAGGACACCGCCGGGTTTAAGGTGCGGTTTCGCGCCGCTGACTATGCGCCGGATAAGGTCAAGGCCGTCGTTGCCGCCGTCCAGCGCCAGTAATGGCTCGCCGCGCACCTCTGGCGCGAGACTGGCGATCAGGGCGCTTGGCACATACGGTGGGTTCGCGGTGATAAGGTCGAATTGCCCATCAATCTTATTAAACAGATCGCTTTCGATAAGGTGAATGGCTTCAGCGTCTCCCAGAAGCCGCAGGGCGTTTTGCCGCGCCACAGCAAGCGCCGCCGGGGATATATCCGAAGCGGCGACACGTGACGTGGGGCGCTCATGTTTCAAGGCAATAGCCACTGATCCGGAACCAGTACACAGATCCAAGATTTCCCCGTTGGCGCCAGATATCCGGTGCGTGGCTCTATGGGATAGCGCCGCTTCAACCAGCGTCTCGGTGTCAGGACGGGGAACAAGCACATCAGGCGTAACCGTAAAGTCCAGCCCCCAGAACTCCTTGCGTCCAACAATGTAGGCGACACACTCGCCGCCAAGCCGCCGTTCCAGCGCCCGCGTGTAAGCGCCCTGCGCCTCTTCACTCACCGTCCGCTCGCCAGCAATGATGAGACCGGCGCGATCAGTGTGAAGAACAGCGGCAAGCAGAACACCCGCGTCCAACACCGGCGTTTCAATACCCGCGTCGCGGAGCCGCACACAAGCCCGGTAAAAAATTTCTCTGATAGTCATGGCACACAACGTCCTTATCAAAACCACAACCCCTGGCTGTAGGCATGGGGTTACTGAGCCTTACCGGTGTATAGCGATTATGAGGTGAGTCCTCAGTCAGGTGTATTTCGTACTCTCAACAGAACTTCGCCGTATCAAGATGCTGTGGCGCTGAGCAGCTCTTCCCGCGCCGACAGTTTCAGCGAGTCAAACAGTTCAGCCACATCGCCCTGTATGATGAGGTCGAGCTTGTACAGCGTGAGGTTGATGCGGTGGTCGGTGAGCCGGTTTTGGGGAAAGTTGTAGGTGCGGATGCGCTCGGAACGATCGCCAGAGCCGACCTGCGTCTTCCTCGCCTCGGCGCGTTCCGCCGCTGCTTTCGCCGCCTCCATCTCGTAGATGCGAGCGCGAAGAATCCGCATAGCCTTTGCCTTGTTCTTTATCTGACTCTTTTCATCCTGACAATGCACCGTGATACCAGAGGGAAGGTGGATGATGCGTACCGCCGAGTCAGTGGTGTTGACACACTGGCCGCCTGGACCGCCAGCCCTCATCACGTCAATGCGGAGGTCTTCCGGCCGTATGTCGATTTCAGTCTCGTCAGCTTCAGGAAGCACCGCCACAGTAACCGCTGAAGTATGGATACGGCCCGAAGCCTCGGTCGCGGGAACGCGCTGCACCCGATGAACACCGGATTCGTAGCGCAGGTTTTCATACACATTATTGCCGCTAATCGAAAAGATGATCTCCTTGAGTCCGCCAAGCTCGGTCTCATTGGAACTCATGGTCTCGAACTTCCAGCCCCGCGTCTCAGCGAAACGGGAGTACATGCGGAACAGGTCAGCGGCAAAGAGCGCGGCTTCCTCACCGCCGGTTCCGGCGCGTATCTCCATGATGATGTTCTTCTCGTCAAGCGGGTCTCTGGGTATGAGAAGGAACTTGAGCCGGTCTTCCACGTCTTGAAGACGCAGTTCCAGTTCCCGCAGTTCCTCTTTAGCCAGTTCCCGCATATCAGGGTCTTTTTCTTCCTGAAACAAGGTTTTCGCGTCAGCAATCTGGCTGCTCAGGATCTCGCTTTCCCCATCCACAACAGCAATATCGCTTAAAAAGGCGTATTCTTTCATGGTTTCCCGGTACTTCTGCTGATCCTTTACCAGTTCCGGGTCCTGAATAAGCTGGGTTAGCTCCTCGTAACGGCGCAGCAGGGAAGAGAGTCTTTCGTTCTTTTGCATAGCCCATCATACCAGCATGAAATAAACACTTTCAAGTTAGCGCTGCTTGCTGCTGCTCCGCGCCGCTGCCCGCAGTTTCTTTAACTCAAACCCGACAAGTATCGCCGTTACAATGAACGAGAAGCCGTCAGCAACCGGCGTTGCGGCAACCACGCCCCATAGTCCCCAGATATGCCCGAAGATGAGTATACAGGGAATCAGCGCGATGCACTGCCGCAAGAGCGACAGCACTATCGAAGTCTTGGGACGGCCAGTAACGACAAACATATTCGACGACACAATCTGGAAACCCGCCAACGGCAGTAAGAGCATTGAAACACGTATGGTCCAGGTGGCAAAGCGCAGGAGCGCGGGGCTGCCGTCAGGCGTGAAGATGTGCACCATCCACACTGTGAAGATTTGCGTTACTGCGAAGCCCAGTATGCAGATGGCGGTTGCTGCCGCTATTGCCCGCAGATAGGCGCTTAACACACGGTCAAAACGCTTTGCGCCATAGTTGAAGCCGAGTATGGGCTGCGCACCCTGGTTAATGCCGAAGATGGGCATGAGAACCATCATCACCAGTGAGCCAGCAATGTTCATGCCTGACAAGGCCACATCGCCGCCATTGGCAATGCCCAGGGCCTCAGCGCCATAAAGACTTACGCTATAGTTGTTTAACCAGCCAACGCCTGACATAACCAGTTGCATGAGGAATTGGGATGAGCCGAAGGTCATTATGTCCAGCATGATCTTGAGCGACGGTTTCAGGGACATTATCTTGAGGCGTATCACCGCCTTCTTGCTGAAACTGAACGCCAGTATCCAGATTGACGACGCCAACTGCGAGATAATCGTTGCCCACGCCGCGCCTTCCACACCCCAGCCCAGAATGAAGATGAAGATAGGGTCGAGGATGATGTTCATACCCGCGCCAATGAACATGCCGATCATGGTGATGGTAGGGAAGCCCTGTGCGCGAGTACAATGAGAGAACCCAAAGCCAAGCATAGAAAAAACCGCCCCGTACAGAATGATACGGAGATATTGGCGGGTATATTCAAGGGAAGCACTTCCCTCCTGCGCTCCCAGTATCGACAAAAGCGGCTCCAGAAAGATCAGTCCCAACGCCATAATGAGGAAACCCATGACGAGCAGGAGCCAGAAGCAGTGGTTAAGGGCGTTTTCCGCCTCGTCTTTTCGGCCTTGACCAAGCCTCATCGAAATCATGTTCGCCGCGCCAATGCCAAAGAGCATCGCAAACGCCATGAATACCGTCATCAGCGGCATGGCGAGCGACAGCCCGCCTAACGCCGCCTCGTCGTTCACACCGCGCCCCACGAAGATACGGTCAACTACGTTGTACAGCGCGTTTACCAACATCCCAGTTATCGCCGGCAAAGAGAACCGGAGTAAGAGCTTCCCAATCGGCTCTGTTCCAAGCCTGCTTGCCGCATTACTTTGTGTTTGTGCCAATTTATGTCCTTAATTAGGGGGAAAATATGCTGTACGAGTACGACATACCGTACCCGTACACTTCTTTTCTCAGTATAAGCTATTTATACAAGGGTCCCAGCGCGGCGCAGGCCCGGTAGTCAGCGCCTTCCTTGTCCATGCCAAAGGCGCTCCAGTACGACGGGCGATAGATGGCGTTAGGGTCAACGTTGTGCATACACACCGGTATCCGCAGTATGCTTGCCAGCGTGATGAGGTCTGCGCCGATATGCCCGTAGGAGACAGCGCCGTGGTTCGCGCCCCAAGCAGCCATCACCGAATACACGTCGCGGAACGCGCCCTCGCCAGTAAGCCGCGGCGCAAACCAGGTCGTAGGCCAGGTCGGGTCAGTGCGCTGGTCGAGCTTGTCATGAACATAGTCAGGGATACTCACCGTGCAGCCCTCGGCAAGCTGCAGCACCGGACCCACGCCCTTGACGAGATTCAGCCGGCACATCGTTACCGGCATATCGCCCTCAGTGAGGAAGTCCGACGAATAGCCGCCGCCCCGGAAGTAACCAAGACTGGCGTAACGCCAGCTCACCGCGTCAAGAGCCGCGCCCGCCTCCTCCGGCGTAGTCTCCCAGAAGGGCTTTATCGCCGGCTTACCGTCCTTGCGCTGTTTACCAATACCGTCGAGGGTAGTGGCGCCGGAGTTGATGAGGTGAATCAGCCCGTTAGCCGCGCCACCATCGGGTTTCCAGCCAGTAACGCGCTCAATTGCCGCCGGACTCCAATAAGTACGCACATCAGAGAAAAGCTGGGCAGTACCGGTAAGCAGGTGTCCAAAGAGCATGGATACACCGTTAAGGCCGTCGTTTTCAGTAGCAACAAGGTAAGGAGCGCGGATGCCGTTCCAGTCAAACGACGAGTTCAGAATAACCTCAAGGAAGTCGCCATTAGGGGAATGGTCGTTCCAGTGGCGCTGTCCCTGAAAGCCCGCCAGTATCGCGTTATGCCCCAGAACCTCCTCGTCAAGTTTCTTGCGCTTGAGGTCCGGGTTGCCAACCATGAGATCACGGACAATGATCGCCATCTTAACGCAGGTCTTCCACACCTCATCCTTACGATGCCGGCCATGCTGCTGCTCCGGCGGGTTATTATCAGGCCCTTCCTTACAGTTCACCTTGACCCACTCAAGGGCGCGGTGGTATTCAGCGTCAGAGAATATCTTCTCCTCAAGCCGCCGTGTGATTTCAGACATATCGACATACTCGTTTCGCATACCCAAGTATTCCTGAAAGAAGTCCGCGTTACTAATAGAACCAGCAATGCCCATTGATACTGAACCGATAGACAGGTAACTTTTGCCCCGCATCCACGCGGCTGCAAGGGCAGCGCGGGCAAAGCGCAGCAGCTTCTCGCTGACATCTGAGGGTATCACGCCAATGTCAGCGAGGTCTTGCACATCGCGCCCATAGATACCAAAGGCGGGAAGCCCTTTCTGGCTATGCGCCGCCAGTACCGCCGCCAAATACACCGCGCCGGGGCGGTCAGTACCGTTAAAACCCCATACAGCCTTGATAGTAAGCGGGTCCATGTCCATTGTTTCCGACCCGTAGCACCAGCACGGGCTAACAGTAAGCGTAACCGCGACGTTTTCGCGGCTGAACTTATCCTGACAGGCGGCTGCTTCAGCAACGCCGCCAATGGTACTATCAGCAATGACGCACTCCACTGGCATACCGTTAGGGTGGCGCAGGTGTTCGCTGAGGAGCGTAGCCGCCGCCTGCGCCAGCCCCATAGTTACATCTTCGAGCGATTCCCTCACCCCGCGTCTACGCCCATCAATCGTGGGTCTAATTCCAATCTTTGGTAATGCCCCCTTGAACCGGTTCACCGGCGGGTTCATCTTGAGATTACTAACATCAGCCATAAAGCCTCCATGACTAAACTGTACTAAACTTATTGGTTTATGCAAACCGCCCTTACGAGCGTACTGACGATGAGGCCGCATACCGTTCCGGCGTTTGCGGCCTGAATGTTCTAGCGGGCGTTTATCTCAGGCGGTTGAAGCTGGTTTCTGTAGGAATTTCCGGGGGGCCGATTGGTTTTTTCATCATCTCTGGTATGTCCCATTTCGCCTGAAGGATACTCGCGTTTTCCCAGTCGCTTTTTGGTTCGTACCTTATTACTTCCTCGCATTGCTTATCGTTCATTTTACCAACGACCTTTTCTTCCATGTCTTTCATGGCGTCCAGTCTACTGTTGCTGTACCTTGTTCGTATTCTCCAATACATTAATGGCGCAATACCCTTATCACAATAGGTACTCTCAAGTATTTGTTTATAGCAGTCCAATAAATTCCTATTGTGATACACAATACGATATAAATCCATTCTATCTTTACAGTTCATAATGAGTTCCTCAAGTTTAGAGCCGCTAGCCGATAGTACGTTGGTTCCAACAGAGCGGTGAGGATCAATGTCCGGCTCTTTTCCTTTTGACCCTTCACACAATAGTTCCGGTATATCAGCTATAGTAACGAACTCTCGTAGCTCACTTTGCGGGTCATAGTTTATGTGCGTTTTCTGGTAAAATCCATTCTGGAAATTCTCCATTATTGTTCTAATCAGCCTGATTATTTGTCTATCATACGCGCTCTCTACTTTTTTTGCGTCTAACTCATATTTCTGAAGATAATAAGGCTGCGCCAGCCAAAAAAGCATCAGCGCGGTTGCCTCGCTGCATAAAGGACTTTTTACAATCCATTCCAACACCTTAACTCCACAATCCCAATTATGGCTCTTCGCAACATAATGCAGTTCCTCCGAAGTAGTTAACGCATTAAATATATTAATGTCAGGGTTTCTTGTTTCAGAAAAACATTCATCTAAAAAATCAGTATCCATGGTAAACCTCCGAAAATAATGCCTTTATAGTAAAGGGGCAGTTTATCGTATGTCAATACTTTTTTCGAGCCTAGCCTAGCGCGGAAAGTCGCGCTAGCCTAGCGCGGAAAGTATACTTATTAGTAAAACCCCTGCCTAAGGCAGGGGTTTTACTGGCGTCTCATAAGTAGATAATCCGCGAATTGGTGAGTATTTCTACTCCTGTTTCCGTAAGCAATAGGTCATTTTCAAGACGGCAGCCACCATGCGATGGATCATAAAGACCTGGTTCTAGGGTAAAGATCATGCCTGGTTTGAGTACCCACTTATTATCAGCGCGGTTTCGTATGGCAGGAGCTTCATGCGCCTCAAGGCCAATACCGTGTCCCAGGCCATGCGGCATGAACTTTGTCGCACGGGTAAAAAACCGGTCAACCTCAGACGCGATGCTTAACGTGGGAACATTGTTGCCTACCATGCCGAGCGCCAGGTTATACGCCTTTTCCGTGAGGGTGAGGAGCCGCTTCTGGGAACGCGACAAGGGTGGACAGGCAAAGGTCAGGGTAACGTCTGAAGTATAACCTTGGTACTTTACGCCGAAGTCCAGTATCGAAAGGCCCTGAGTGGCAAAGGCTCCAGCGGTAGAGGCGGGGAAGGCGTGGATGCCGAAACTACGAGTCGGCCCAGCCACGAGGGTTTCAAAGCCTGTACCTTCACAGCCATATTTGCGGCATTGCGCCTCGATAAAGAGCGCCGCGTCTAGCTCAGTCGTGATCACTCGCTCACGAACCATGTTTTCCAGAAGCTCAATAAGCTCATTCGTAATGCTCGAAAGCCGCCGGTACAGATCAATCTCCGTCGCGTCTTTGATTGAGCGGAGCGCGGCAAGCTCGGCGTGAATACTACCTTCCTCATGGCAGATCACGTCATAGTCACTGAGCGTTTCCACGTAGCGCAGGAAAAGCGGGTAGGGCGTCTGCGGCGGGATTTCAATCCTGAAACCAAAGGGAGTATGAAAATAGTCAGCCACACCCCGAATCGCATTGCATGAACTACGCTCGAATTCGTCGTAGGGAATCACGACCTCAGCGTCGGCATGGAATATGGCAAGGTGCATATCCCAGGGGATAAGCATTGAGTGCCTGTCTACGGTAAGCGCCATGAGCGCATCTCCAGGGTGGCCTGAGAGCCAGCGGATCGCAGGGTCGCGCCGACCTTCCACATCCTCAAAGATGGCAAGGGCGACATTTTCCCGTCTCATCCAGTCAAACAGCTTTGCACGCCGCCTCGTGTATATACTCACGCCAATACCTCCTTTGTCGCTTGGAGTATCGCTTCGATTTCCGCGTCTCCAATCCAGTAATGAGTAACAAAACGGAATTCGTTGTTTTCCGGCGGGTTAATCAGGATGCCGCGTTCCTTAAACGCGGATGTGATGCGTGCCGCGTCTCTATCCCCTTGGACCTGGAAGAAGACCATGTTGATCTCAGTTTCAGCGGGGGTGATGACAACGCCCGGAATGGTGGCAAGTCCCTGTGCCAGACGTTTTGCCCGCGTATGATCATCCGCCAGATAGAGCGTCTGCTCTTTCAGCGCAAGAATCCCAGCCGCGGCCAGTATTCCCGCCTGCCGCATACCGCCGCCCATGATAGCGCGTTTCAGACGCGCCTTATTCACAAAATCTCTGGTTCCCGCCAGTAAAGAGCCGACCGGTGCGCATAGCCCTTTTGACAGGCAGAACATCACTGAATCGGCACGCGCCGCGATTGCCCTTGCCTCAACTCCGAGCGCTGTTGCCGCATTGAAGATACGCGCTCCGTCCAGATGAACCGGCAGACCCCACGTGTCCGCAATGGCGCGTGTTTCGTCCATTGCGGACAGAGGAACCACGCGGCCAGATGAGTGCGCGTTTTCCAGACAGATGAGCGCGGTGGCGGGCGGGCGCGGGCCGCGCCTTCGCAGTCTGCGCTTTATCGCCTCAGCCGGCAGTCTGCCGTCCGGCGCGTACAGGGTCCGTACCTGAACCCCGGCGATAATTGACGCCGCGCCTGCCTCATGTTGAATGATGTGGCATTCCTCACCCAGAATCACCTCGCTTCCCCGCTCACACCACGTAAATAAAGCAAGCTGGTTCCCAAAAGTCCCTGACGGCACGAACAACGCCGCTGGCTTACCCAGTGTTTCCGCTCCCAGCCGTTCCAGTTCATTCACTGTAGGATCGTCCCCATAGACATCATCCCCAACCTCAGCCCGTGCCATAGCGTCGCGCATCGCCGTAGTTGGTTTTGTTACTGTATCACTACGAATATCAATCATGCGAATAGTATAGTTCTTCATTCATTGCTAGGATAGAGGTTGGTTAAGGTGTAACTTCATTTCAAAGTGTGAAGTGTGGGAGAACACATCCTCCCACACTCGCTGTTTTACGCCTCAGAGGGGCGAGCTATTAAACGCTCCATCAAAGGAACCCAGTCCGCTATGGTGTCGTAGCGGAAACCGGCAATGAATAGTCTCCATATGCGGAAGAAGAATCACGGCCCCGCACTTTGTAGTAGTACGTTGTCCCGGAGGATAATCCGGTATCGGAATAGGAGGTTATCCCGGAATCAGTAGCAGTATAGGCTACTTGGGTATACGTTCCCTGCTCACTGGCGGAACGATAGATGTAATAACGAGACGCCCCGTTCATCGTGTTCCAGCTCAAGGTGATACTACCGCTTGAGACCGCTGTAGCGGACAGCCCTGTTGGAGCCCCGCCAAAAAGGGTCGTTGCGGAGGTATAGGATGAACGCTGTCCCTCGCCCGCGCTGTTAGTCGCGGCCACTTTATAGTAATACGTCGTAGAGGCTGCTAATCCATTATCAGCATAAGAAGTGGAAGCACTCGTACCCACCACTAAGGTATAGGTCCCGGAAGAACTGGAATCACGGTATATGTTATACTCTGTCGCTCCTGTTACCGAACCCCAGGTAACCGTGATGGCGCTTGATGAGCCTGCGCTTGCGGATACTGATGAAGGCGATGCAGGGATTGCCACTAGTGTCGTAGCGGAAACCGGCGACGACTCGTCTCCATATTCAGAAGAAGAACTACAGGCCCGTACCTTGTAGTAGTACGTTGTCCCGGAGGATAACCCGGTATCGGTGTAGCTTGTTGTATAAGTAGGGGTTACTTGGTCATACGTTTCCTGCTCACTGGCGGAACGATAGATGTAATAGGAGTATGCCCCGCTCACCGCGCCCCAGCTCAGGGTGATACTACTGCTTGAGTCCTCTGTAGCGGACACTTCTGCCGGAGCCTCCAAAAGGGTTGTCGCGGAGGCGGTGGATGAAGGCTCTCCCTCGCCCGCGCTGTTATTCGCGGTTACTTCATAGTAATACGTCGTAGAGGCTGTTAATCCAGTATCAGTATAGGAAGTGGAAGCACTCGTACCCACTGAGGTATAGGTCCCGGAACTGGAACCACGGTATATCTTATACTCTGTTGCTCCTGTTACCGAACCCCAGGTAATCGTGATGGAACTTGACGAGACCGCGCTTGCGGATACTGATGAAGGGCTTGAAGGGATTACCGCTGGTGTCGTAGCGGAAACCGGCGACGAATAGTCTCCGTATGAATAATAAGAACTATAAGCCCGCACCTTGTAGTAGTACGTTATCCCGGAGGATAATCCGGTATTGGTATAGCTTGTTCCAGAAGTATAGGTTACTTGGTTATATGTTCCCGGCTCAGTGGTGGAACGATAGATGTAATAGTAGTTTGCCCCACTCACCGCGCCCCAGCTCAGAGTGATACTATTGTCTGAGCCCGCTGTAGCGGACAGCCCTGCCGGAGCCCCGCCCCATTGGGTCGTTGCGGAGGTGGGGGATGAAGGCTCTCCCTCGCTAACACTGTTATATGAGGCCACTTTATAGTAATAAGTCGTATAGCCTGTTAATTCGGTATCAGTATAGGAAGTGGAAGCACTCGTACCCGCTAAGGTATAGGTCCCGGAAGAACTGGAACTACGGTATATGTTATACCCTGTCGCTCCTGTTACTGAATACCAAGTAACCGTGATGGAGCTTGATGAGACCGCGCTTGCGGATACTGATGAAGGCGCTGAAGGGCCTGCCGCCTTTGTCGTAGCAAAAACCGGCGACGAATAGTCTCCATAGCCAGAAGGAGAAGAAGACCTAAAGCCCCGCACCTTATAGTAGTACGTTGTCCCGGAGCTTAATCCAGTATTAGTATAACTTGTCCCTACAATAGAAGTAGCGGTTACCTTGGTATACGTTCCCTGCTCACTGGTGGAACGATAGACCTCATAAGAGGATGCCTCGCTCACCGCGTTCCAGCCCAGAGTGATACTAGTGCTTGAGTCCGCTGTAGCGGACACCTCTGCCGGAGCCCCAAAAAGGGGCGCTTTTTCTGTTGTCGCGGAGACATAGGCTGAGAGTTCTCCCTCTCCCGTGCTAACTACTGCTGAAACCCAATACCGGTAGCTGGTACTCTCGGATAAGCCTGTATCAGTCCAAACACAGGTCGCGCTGCCTGTCGCGTTGACCGTGGCTACTACTGAGGCGGGTCCTGTACCAAGTCCCCGGTATATTTTATACCGGAGCGCTGCTGAAATATGATCCCATGAAAGGGTTACGCTATTTGCGGTTGTTCCTGTTACCTTTACGGTTGGAGTCCCAATCTTAGACGTAGTAATACTTTTCGCTGAAGATTGCAGGCTCCATCCCC
The DNA here is from genome assembly GCA_031266875.1 of Treponema sp. GTDB lineage: Bacteria > Spirochaetota > Spirochaetia > Treponematales > Breznakiellaceae > JAIRMT01. The sequence continues at coordinate 5,376 of JAISAE010000093.1, read as the reverse complement.
CGCTGTTACCGGCTTCCACAGTAATGTAGTAGGTCGTGTTTGCTTCTAAGCCATTAATAGTAAGGGAAGTTTCGGTAGTCCCTTCTGTAATGGGGGTAGCGCTTCCGCTACCCTTGCGGTAAATCACCCGATACTTATCCGCGTCGAAAACAGTGTCCCAAGATACCGTAATGCTGTTCGAGTCTGCTGTGAGCTGTATGCCGCTGGGCGTCTCAGGTGGATCCGGATCGGGATTAGGGCAGCCTGTCCACATACCGCAGGACAACAGGAAAATGAATCCGTAAAGGAACCGTCTTTGTTTAGGTCTAGACATAATATGCCTCCTCATTATGGTAAATAAATTTAATTTAAACCAAGCCCTGTATAGGTTAGGGTCTTTGTTACGCCCCGTGATACGGTAAAGCTGCTAGATACCCAATTGTATCCCAAATCATCCCATACCGTTACTTTATAGGTCCCAACCAATATATTGCTGTAGGTTCTGGTATTCCCTTTGGAAACCGAAATTGTCTCGCTAACAACATTGACACTGGTAGTGGTATTCGTAATCTGTATTTTTACAATAGTATCTGTCGTATACTGAGTATTGTTCACAATCTTGATTGAACCGGCGCTGGTTACAGTACTGGGGTTTGATTCGCTGTCCTGTATGGTTGTCGCGGCAACATAGGCGGATAAGGGACCTTCACCGGCTCTATTTACTGTTGATACTTTGAAATAATAGGCGCTTCCGGGCAGCAGTCCGATAAACCGCGTATCCGTATCTGTTTGAGGTTCTTGAGCTAAGGTCTCATATCCTGACGACGCATCACGGGAATAATAGGCTTTGTATCCTGTAGCGCCTGGAACAACATTCCAGGAAAGACTGATCTCGCTGGAGGATTGAACCGTGGCCGTCAGTCCCGTAGGCGCGGACGGAGGTTCTATGCCGCTGCCAACATTGGCCAGAGTAAGCGGCTTTTGATCCACCGCGTTAATGATACCGTTGTTGTAGTTGAAAGAATACCAATGCCCGGCCTGAAAATCAGATGTTGAATCTGAAAAAGGATAGTTTATCGCGTTTACCTCTATATGATATGGAGAAGCTGTGCCTGCGGATATGGTATACACTCCTTTTTCACCGGCGTTCAGTATGGACGAAGTGGTATACAAAGGCGTCAAGGGGGTATTACTTAGCAATACCCGAAGGGGAAAGAAGCCGCTGTTCTCTATGCTCAGATACACGTCATTGGTCAGGGACTCATTCGGAGAAACAATGGAAGCCAAGATAGGAATTGGTATGGTATTGTTTTTATGCTCATCAATACGGGCAACCACCGCGCCTTTGGTTCCGGGGTTATAAGGTATGCGAATACCGTCAATGACAGGATGATAGGTAAAATAGAACGTGTATCCGCTCTGATTAGGAGTCCAGGCTATCTGTTCAGAACGGGCTAACCCTTCAACATCAATAATCTTTTGAGCATCCTGTCGAGCAGGGTTAGTGTAAACGCTCACCCTGAAATCCCCGTCACGATTATCAAATTCCAGGGTTGTCTTTCCCTGGGTATTCGTTTTTTCTTCTTCAGGTTCCGGGTCAGGAGTTCTGCCTGGCCAGGGACACGCGGCAAACACAAGGGAGAGCGACAGAGCGGCAAGACAGGAAATAATACTTCTATTCATGGTGTATCCTCCTTAACCAGGGTCATTCTCACGTTTAGAAGTGTATCCCCGCAGAAAGACGGAACTGGGGACCATGGGTGAAGAGATCTGCGGATGGGTTTCCCTTGAAATATCCGTCCGCACCATTACCAAGCCAACTTATATAGTCTTTTTCATACTGATTGTTGAATTTAATGCCCCACAGGAATTCTCCCCGAAGCAGAAGCCAGCCGTCTATATAAAAATCCAACCCCAAACCAGCTCTAAACCATACATCATCATAATAGTCATCAGGCAACCCGCTATAGGATAAATCATCCCGGTAAAAGGTATTTCCGCCAACACTCTCCTCTTGAAAGAACTGGATATCAAAACCAAACATGGGAAACAGTGTCCAGTCATAATCAAGTTCAATGGGTATTTTTCCATACAGGCCTAAGGTCATACTTTTCCAATCATATCCGTCCAGCGCGTAGTCGTAAGAATGAGGATTACCATCCGGCTCAAGCGAGAAAGAAGGAAACCCCAAGGTAGCTTCCAGATAAGTCATATCCAAGAAGAAAAAGAATCCTCTCCCTGTTGTGCTGGCTCTGTCGTGGTAGGCTCCATTAGGAGCCTTAACAGTAACACTTGAAAATCCCATTTCATAAACCCAGCCACCGCCAAAACTCAGCGCAAACCCATTGAACGTTGTCAGCAGTATGAATATCAAGCCAATAAACATCTTTTTCATAGTCTTTCCTTATACCAGCCGCTCGCCGGTAACTCTTTTACTACAAGTTTGCAGCCCGAAGACCGGACTGCAAACAGACCGCATTAGTCCACCGATATGGAAAACGTATCAAAAATCGTCCAGGCTTATATCTCCCACTTCTTCTGGCTCGGTAACTGCTAAGGTGTTCTGATTAGCACTTCCGGTAACGGTAACCTTATACATTTTGTCAACCGATAGTTCGTGATTTCCAATCGAGATGAGCTTGGCGGCGGTTCCCACTTGATATGCGCTTATCTTAGCAGAAGTATCATACGTTGTACCAACTTTCGCCATATCCACTTGGAATGTCCGTGAGAAACCATTGTTAATCGTAGCGATCCCAGTTGCTGTTCTCTGAATAACCCCGCCTTTCTGTAATTGAATACCCGTATCAGCTTGGTTATCAATGATCAGCCAGGCAGTTCCCGTTGAATAGCTTTGGTTGGTTAAATAAGAACTCGTATTAAAGGATATTTCACTAGTACCTTCACCTAACTGAAACTGTGTATTCATCGCGTATCCCTCAGCGCCTTTGGGGTATACGGTGATTATTTCGTCCCGCACTGAGTTATACTTTTTAAACACCGGGAAAATATTATAATCCCCAGGAGTCAGGAACAGTTTAGTATTCAGCATACCCGTGGCGGCATAGCCGAGTGTTTCACCGTTTATGCCATTCAAGCGAATTTCTACATTCATTGACGTGGGATTCTGGATGTACAGTACATTATCGCCTCCCAATTTTCCAGAAATCTCGTAAACATTTTCATTGGTTCCCGAAGCATTGTAAAAGGCAAATATCCGGGTAAAGGGAGTGTCTTCCAAGGCTTTCAAATTACCCTTGTTTTCCAGGTACTGTTCTTCAGTAAGCAGAATGAGGGGGAAGTCTTCATTTTTGTTGAAGAGCTTGGAGTCTTTGGGTAAGCCGTGATTTGATGCGTGGGCAGGAATACCGCCGATAAGGGTCTCCTCCGACAGCATGCCTTTAAAAGCCACTAACTTTTTATTCACATTACTTCTGGTTAAAATGGAATAGTCGCTATTATGACTCGTGTAATCAACGCCGCTTTGATTATCAACGCCGCTGCCGCCCAAAGTCCATTTTGCGTATAGCGTTATATCGGTAGTAACCGTGAAGGAAGCTCCAGCGTCGTAGGAAGTTCCCCCGCCGTCTGCGCGTGTATTCCACCCGCTGAACGACGCACCATCCATTTTTCCAAGCGTTATCTCCGTCCCGCTGTTCACCTTCAGCGAGGAAGGCGTTGTCCCGGTTCCCCCATTGGCGTTATACGTCAGCGTGTATTGGGGATCGGCGGTGTTGAAGAGATCGCAGCCCGTCAGTACCAGCCCGAACACCAGCGCCATTGCCAGCATTCCCGTAAACAAAGTTTTCTTTGTCATTGTTTTCTCCTTATACTTTGGTAACAAAGTTTTTTAAGCCTTACGCTTAATTTCATAAAGCTATTGTTTGTACGCCCTTCATGCGGCGTACCGCATCCGTCATATTCGTTGTTGCTTCATAAGCGTCTCCTTTCTCCTTCGTCCACCGTCCTTACGGAATAATCGCGCTGAATATATCGCTGACAGGTCCCTTCTTCACTGTGCCAGACTCCCACCGCACCACAAAGTACACCCGCTTCCCGCGCTGGTCCTCATCAAACGTCAGCTCCAGAGGGCTGCGGGTGGCAAAGGCCGAATGAATCAAGTCCTCAATACTCGTGGGCGGCTCGTCCATTATGACCCACTGACATTCAAGCCCGTGAACAAACTTGGGCTTTCCCCAGCGCGATGAGTTTTTGTGGCGGAACCTGATACGCAGGGTCCGTGGGTGGGGCGTGTCGATCTCGATGTCAGGCACGGTATCCGGCGCGGGGTGGGGAGTCGGGGTTTTGTCGTAAACCGGGATGCCAAGCTCCCTACGCCCGTTGTCCGATACTTTGTCGTTGTTCTGGAGGTGGAAGCGTATGAACTCCGCTTCTAGCTTCCTGAGCAGGGCTTTCTTTTCGTTTTTTGCCTGCATTTCAAGTTTGGTGTAGGCGGCGGTATGACATATTTGATGCAGGGTCTTGAACTCAGTGTACAAGGACTCAAGCGCGGTCAGCTTGTCATCGGGCAGTCCCCACTCGGTCTTGTGGCTTTTGGACACGGCAATAAGATTGTCGCTCCACTCGACAAATTCCGTCTCTATTACGGGAATGGAACTCATAAGTAACTCCTTTTGAAGCCGTTTTTAGCGGCTGTAAGATTGGACATGAGCGCGAAGCGTTCATGATAAGTACCTGGAAAGAATGGGTAGAAGTGTCTGAAGCTGTTGAGCGACGGCCTTAACCGATGGTGTAAGGCTCTTAACCGGCAGGATAACGTTCTTAACCGATAGGATAAGAGTCTTAACCGATAGGATAAGAACCTTAATCGCTGGTATAAGAGTCTTAACTGATAGGATAAGAGTCTTAACCGCTGGTATAAGACTCTTATACCAGCGGTTAGTGGCATTGGATGATAGGCGGGAGCTGTTGTTCTATTGGCGATGGCTATAGTTTTAGGGGAGAAGCGGCGTATGCTACGGCGTAAGGTTCTAAGCGTAGGAGATAAAGTTCCTTGTTCTAGAGTCGCGGGGCGTCTTATCTGTGTTACATCTACTAGAAAGTTCAGCGAGTCTGTAATTTGTCTGTGTAGGAATTTATTAGTAATGGAGTTTATCGCTATCTCTTGCTCGTGTTGTTGTTTGGAACCGCCGCTAAGTGCGTAAAACGCATAGAACAGCGCAAACGGACATCGTTCTGTTCGCTCTACGTGATTGAGGGCTGAATTTTGAACATCAAAAGCTACTGTCGAAACGAAACATTCGCCAAAGCAACGCTGTTTATGTGCTATCCAGGGGGGGGGGGGGGGGGGCATTGGAACAAATTGCAATGCCCGCGGCCCGTTTGCGGTGATGGAACAATGATAAACGTTGGTTATGGGAGCATTTTGCTTGTTTG
>JAISAE010000046.1 GCA_031266875.1 Treponema sp. | reverse complement strand
CGTTACGTCATGGCTCGACGAAGCGTTACGTCAAGATAGAACGAAGCGTTACGTCATGGCTCGACGAAGGTTAGGGAGAGCGTCGAGGTTGGCGATAGTGTAAGGCTGGTAGTAGCGTTGGGTGTGGGTCGTAGGAGGCGTTACGTGATGGCTCTACGAAGCGTTACGTCAAGATAGAACGAAGCGTTACGTCATGGCTCGACGAAGCGTTACGTCAAGATAGAACGAAGCGTTACGTCATGGCTCGAAGCTCTTTCTGAGGCGTTTAGCTCAAGGCGCACGCAAAAGCCGCGAGAATCTGTGGCTGTAGTTCCTCAATGGTTCCGGTGGTGCTGGCGCCAGCGGCGTTCTTGTGTCCGCCGCCGCCAAAACGTGCGGCAATCACCGCGACGTCCACCCAATCCCGTGAACGCAGTCCTATGATGCAGGTTTCGGGTGTCTCCTGCCTGATGACCGCGATAGCCTCAACGCCGGCAACCACCTGTAGAAGCTGATAGAGGCTGTCTGGATCATAACTATCAAGACCGAGTTTCTGGGTATCCTCGTAAGATTCACTCGTGAGCAGGAGTTTGCCGTCAAAGTATGGATGTGTCTGTCCAAGCTGTATGGACAGCAGGTAGCGGGAATTAAGGCTCTTCCCGCCGTATATGAGGCTATGTACTTTTTTAGGGTTGGCCCCATACCGAATAAGTCTGGCCGCGTATTCAAATGTAGCCGCGCTTTGCTCGTCAGTATGCCGGAAAAAGCCAGTGTCAGTACAAAGCCCCAAGAAGAGCAGTTCCGCCTCTTCCGGTGTGGGCTCAAGACCAAGCGCCTCAATAAGCAAAAGGCACAGTGATGTTGAGGAAGGCGCAAGCGGATCAAGAAATAGCGGCGTGGTCGCTGTATTCGGCGTGTGTTGTCCGACGACGTGGTGGTCAATGGTAGCGGTGGGCAATCCATCAATCGCGGACGCGATGCCGGTACGGGCTAGCATGGCGCAATCCAACACGATAAGCGCCGCGCCTTTTCGCTCTGCTTCCCCAATAACGCTGATGAAACACTCTGCGTAAGGCTTGATTTCCGGTCGCTTGAACGGCCCCGCGGAACAGGGAATAGCCTGTTTCCCCAGCCGCCTCAGCGCCGAACAAAGCGCGAGCTGGCTTCCCACGCAGTCGCCGTCCGGATCCTTGTGGCCAACGACAAGGAATTTATCACCACTTTTGATGAAATCCAGAAGTTCTTTCGGAACAACTACAGCCATAACACCCCCTTTTAACAGGTTAAGATACTGAACTGACGGTCTTTACCGGAAACAACTGGTTTTCCGTTCTTGATATACACGTCAATTTCAGTACGCAGACCAAACTCAGCAAAGTATAAGCCCGGTTCCAGCGAAAAACAGGAACCTTCAAGGAGCGGACGGGAATCAGGGAACTCAACTGAGTCCATATTCACACCGGATCCGTGTACCTCAGTATCTATGCCATGTCCAGTACGATGTTTTAAAGCGGAAGCATAGCCCATGCCGATTAAGAGTTCCCGCATTTTACGGTCAACATCAGCGCCAGAAAGCGCACCCCTCTCGGCGATAAAACGATACACCCCTTCGCGGGCGCTCACCAGATCGGCAAAGACCTGTTTAACACGTGGCGGAACTTCCTGCGCAAAGACGCCGACCCATGATATATCAGCGTAGATTGCGGCTGGCGCTGCTTCTTTGGCCCAGAGGTCGAACTGGATCACATCTCCCTCGACAAACGTCGCGCCTGCGCCGGAAAAATCATAGTGAGGGTTGCCGGAGTTTACGCCTGCGCCGACAATCGGGCTGTGATCACTTATAAGGCCGCGTCTGTGTATCTCGTCCAGAAACAGGCCGCGAATATCGCCTTCACATAGGGACTTGTGAAGGGTATACGCATTTCTCACCCGTTCCCATGCCAGAGCGACTAGATCGTAGAGATGCCGGGCAGCCCGCTCGTGGGACGCGATGCCTTCTATATCCAGAAGTCCCTTGAAACGCTGAACCAGCCCAGCCGCTGAATACAGACCGAGCCCGGCTGCCTCAAACGTATGCGCGAGTCCCGCGTCAAGGAGCGAAATAGCCGGCAGGGTGTCAGAGATATGCACACCCCAGCGTACGCCAGCCAAGCCCCTGAGCGCGGCGATAAACTCCTCACGACTCTGGTACACAATGACCCTGCCCGGAACCTTGTCAAGGATGGAAGCCTCAATCGCGTGAACGATTTTGAGTGGCTCCGCGCCGGCGCTCACCGCATAGACCCAGATTCGGGAATTCGTTGAATCAGCAGGCAGACCCAGTATCGCGTCAGAAAGCGTATCCCGATGATGAAAGTTACAAAAAAGCCATCCGTTAAGTTCTTCATCACGGATGGCTTTTTGCATGACGTATAGTTCTTGTTTAGTCATTTTTTGCTTTTGTAACGCCTCCTGTAGAAAGGCGGCGACACTCTGCAGAGGGGGACCATGTAATTAGAACTCCAGCTTGATCGTCTCAATGCTCTCAAACTTGTCATCAATGTTTATCCCCGCTGGAACATCACCCCATGTTTCATGGGAGCGTTCCTTGCGGACATACAGGCGGACATGGCTGATTTCGCCACCCTTGTAATAGACCGCGAGATACGGCCATTGCGTCCCGGTCCCAAGCATGATCACTTCGCCCTTGGGTGCTCCGCCCTCTACCTCTTTTTCGAACCACTCAAGCGGCAGATACGTCGTGGCCGAACCAATAGCGCCTTTCCGGTAAGTTACCACATACCCTTTCCGGTATGGGTAGACCTTCTGAATCGGAGCATTCACATAGTAGTAGTTCGAACTACTAGAGGTTTCAGCCTCCTCCTCTTGGGCAAACACCGGAACCGATGCCAACGCGATGCAAATAGCAACAAGCAACACAACCTTCTTCACATTAAACCTCCAATCTCATAAAAGATTATAATCGAATTGAGCATACTCTTTTATCATTAACTGAGCAAGTAGTATAAGCATAAACTTGACCTAATACAGAGTGAAGAATAGAATAACATAGGAGGATTAAGAAAGAATGTCTGATCTTCGTAATGATGTGCTGGAAGATGGAGATTTTGATACTATCCTGTCGCCAGACATTGAGTTTAAGGGAACTATCAGCTTTGAGAAGCCCTTTCTTATTCGGGGGAAAGTTTCCGGCGCGATAGACGCGAGTGATCTGTTACTGATCGATGAAGAGGCGACGCTTGATGTTACCACGATCAAGTCGACACGGGTAATCATTCGCGGAATAGTGAGGGGAGAACTGATTAGCGCCGACAAAGTTGAGATAACCGCTAGTGGGCAGCTTAACGGTGATATCCGTACCAAGGAAATTGCTATGGAACCCGGGTGTGTGTTTAATGGTCGCTGTGCTATGGGGGAATGATGTATGAGAAGAGGTTGTTTCGTCCTGTTTCTGCTTTTGCCGCTCTATTCGTTATTCGCCCAGACCAGGCCCGATGCGCTTGAGGAGTATCGGCGAGGGAATTTTGAGCAGTCGGTCGTCATCTGCAAAGATGAATTGCTTGAGAATCCCCGAAACATGGAATCCCATGTGGTTATTTGCTGGAGTCTTATCCGGCTTGCGCGGTATCAGGAGGCATTGGTCTATGCCACTGAAGGGCTGGGGATCAGTCGTTATGATCCGCGAATCATTGAGGTCCTTGGCGAAATCCACTACTACGAAGGACGCAATGCCGAGGCGCTCCGCTACTTTCAGGAGTATATTACTTTGGCGCCAGAAGGACAGCGTATTGAGATTGTTTACTATTTTATTGGCGAGATTTACATTCGTCTGGGCCGGTTCCGCCATGCAGACATTGCCCTTTCGACTGCGGTTCACTGGCTGCCGGGTAACGCGGCCTGGTGGACGCGCTTGGCCTATGCTCGTGAAAGCGTCGGCGACTTACAGGAAGCGATTACTGCGTATGAGCAGGCGCTTGCGTTGAACCCCCAGCTTGCCGATGCCCGCCGTGGCCTTACCCGTGTCCGGCAGTTACTGAACAATTCCCGTTGAACAGTGTCCCCGCAATCCCACCAATGTTTTTTTCCATATATACGCTTGGCTGTAAGGTAAACCAGATTGAGAGTGAAGCCATTGCCGCCGCCTTTCGGGACGCGGGCTTCACGGCGCTTCCCTGGGGCGCACCTCTTGATGGAACCAATGCTCCTATTCTTGTTATCAACACCTGTACCGTAACCTCCAAGGCCGAACAAAAGGCGCGGCGGCTCATCAGGAACGCGCTTCGCCTGCCCTGTGCGGCGCTCATCGTAAGCGGCTGTTACGCAGAGTTGGATGTACACAACATAGCCGAGCTTGCGACAGAAGAGCCGGATTTAGCGCCGCTCTTTGTACTTGGCGGTGGAGGAAAGGACACTCTGCTTGACCTGCCCGGTTTCCTCGCGGCTAAGGTCAAAGACGCGCCTCTGACAACGCTGGTGTCGCAATGGCTGAACAGGACGCTGGTGTCTGACACCAGTAAGCCGCCGCCTCCCACACTAGTGTCTGGCACTAACGATGCGGCCTTCCGTTTCAACATGGCAGACTTTTCCTTTCACTCAAGGGCCTCGCTCAAGATTCAGGACGGCTGTGATCACCGCTGTTCCTACTGTCGCGTGTGTCTGGCACGCGGGAAAAGCGTGAGCATAGAGCCGCAAAAGGCGCTGACAAGCCTGCGTTTGCTTGAGGAAAAGGGCTACGCCGAAGCAACGCTGACCGGCATAAACATTGGCCAGTACCGGAGCTGCGGCTTTGATCTGGGGGCGCTGATTGCGTATCTGCTTGCGGAAACACAAGCTATCAGACTGCGGCTCTCATCGCTTGAGCCGGATAGCCTTAGTGAAGGTTTTATCAAGGCGCTTGCCTCCCCGCGTATCCGGCCCCATTTCCACCTTTCGGTGCAGTCAGGAAGCCCTATCATCCTTCAGCGCATGGCGCGGCCATATCAAGTCCAGGCCATTAAACACGGGATCGCGCTGTTGCGTTCTGTAAAGACCGACCCTTTCCTTGCCTGTGATATTATTACCGGCTTTCCGGGCGAAACCGATATGGCGTTTGAGGAAACGTGGTCCCTCTGCCGGCGCGTGGGCTTTGCCTGGATACACGCCTTCCCCTATTCCCCCAGGCCAGGAACCATGGCCTACTCGTTCACTGGCCATGTAAGCGAGCGGACAGCCGGCGCTCGTGTGGAACGCCTGCTCACGCTGGCGCGGGAAGGGCGCCGCGCCTATACCAGCCGCTGGCTTGGCAAAACGGTGGAGGCAATTGTTGAGACGCATGAGGATCCCCGCATGGCCTCTGCGGTAAGCGAGAATTATCTTAAACTGCGTATCCCCCGCAACACGGAAACGCCGCTTAAACCAGGAACGTTGATCCACTGTCGCTTGAGCGGACAGCCAGAGTCAGAGAGCAAAGATAACACCAATTTTGACGCGCTGGCTCAGGCGCTTTAAAAAAGAAATACCTTGTATCATTGACGCTTTCCCTTTTTAAGATTCATAGTAACGCTATGAACCTTGCCTACCAATCCGTGCCTCTGCCTGAAGATGTGCAGAAGCTCAGGGCTATCGGCGACTTTGCCAGCGCAAACCGGCTCATCATCGCCCTATTGAAGAAAGACCTGCCGTGCGCCCTGCGTCAGCGGCTTGAAATTGAGACACACGTTCTTGATGTCCTTGCCCATGACGAGTATCCATATAGTATAGAGGCGGCGCAGCAGCTTATGAAGGAGCGCATCCGCGACTTCACGCCAGATGAACTTGACGCGCTCAAGGCTGACGGAGAGGCTGACTGGGCTTTTGTCGCGGGTGAGCCGCGCTTTCACCGGCGCTTTTTTGATAATCTGCTGAAAACACGGGACCATTACCGCAAACGGCTTCTGACGCCTGAGATGAGTGAGCGATCCGTCAAACGGAAAGAACAGCTTGATAGAAACGTCGATGTCATGCGGAAAGACGGCGGCAGAAGCGCGGAGATACGGCTTCGCGCCTCTGTTCAGGTTAAGAAAGCGTTTGAAGAAGCCGGACGCCGTGTTCTGGTTCACCTGCCCATACCCCGTGAGGCGCGGCAAACCAGCAACATCACCCTGCTGGGGACTTGGCCAGCATCAAAAATCAGCGTCGCGCCTTTGGACGCGGAGCAGCGCACCGTGTGTTTTGAGGCAACGCTGGTGCCAGACAGCGTTTTCTGGGTCGAGTACGCCTATTGTAACCAGCTTGAGTTTGTCAGCCCGGAGCCAGCGGCGGCAAAGCCCGGGGACTACGACTTTTGTCTTGAAGAACAAGCGCCGCATATCCGCTTTACGCCCTACCTGCGCTTTCTGCTTGAGGAAATCCTTGATGACGAGACCAATCCGCTGAAAAAAGCCCGGCGTATCTATGACTTCATCACCCGCACGGTGCGTTATTCCTTCATGCCTGAATACGCGATCATCGAAAACATCGCCGAGTATGCAGCCGTGAACCTCAAGGGAGACTGCGGAGTGCAGGCCATTCTGTTTATTACCCTCTGCCGCATGGCCGGCGTTCCAGCGCGCTGGCAGTCCGGCCTGTCTGTGTCGGAATTCTCAACCGGCTGCCATGATTGGGCTGAGTTTTATGTTGAACCGTGGGGCTGGCTCTTCGTTGACCCATCGTTTGGCGGCGGAGCCGTAGGTTCCGGCGCGCTTGATCGCTGGAACTACTACTTCGGTAACCTTGACATATTCAGAATGGCCGCCAATAGCGCCGTGGGCGCGGATTTTGTTCCGCCCAAACAGCAGTTCCGCGCCGATCCAGTTGATAACCAGACCGGTGAAGTGGAATATGAGGATCACGCTTTGTTATCTTATGCGCTTGAGACAACACAGAGCCTTGTTTCGTTCAAAGACGGGGCCGGAATCGAGACCGAACTTACACAAAAAGCTTGATAAAAGCGGCTCTCTACGGAGAATGGGCTTCTTGATCGTTCTTCGCTGCTTGATTATACTGCCTTTATCTCAAAAAGAAGCATCTTCAATACCCAGACCTTGAGCCCGGGATTCTTTATGTAATAGGAGTGGCGTATGATCCTATCAATCATCGTTGGAATTGTGATGGGTTCTATAGTAATAATGAGTGTTACGGGGATGGCAATTAAAGAACACAGTAAATTACAGCGTTTCAAGATGGAAGAAGAAACCAAGCGTCTGATGTACCAAAACAAGCTGATAGAACTAGAAGCTCAGAAAGAAGAAGCCATTGCCAGACGCCTGGAAGCGGAAAATAAGAAATACGACCGCGCCCTTCAACAGGTAACAAAAAAACCTACGCCCACAGTAACCAATCAAAACGGATAGGCAACGCCCTTTATAACGCCGCGCAAGCTCTTCCCACAGGGCGCTATTCTTGCCCCGCTCGCTTTGTCCGCGGAAACCGAAACCAGTCCCCAGCCTTCAGAACGTCTTCTGAGACGTTCTGAGCCTCTTCTGAGACGTTAAAAGCCTCTTCTGAGACGTTCTGAGCCTCTTCTGAGATGTTAAAAGCCTCTTCTGAGACGTTCTGAGCCTCTTCTGAGACGTTCTGAACCTCTTCATAGACGTTAAAAGCCTCTTCTGAGATGTTAAAAACGTCTCCTGAGACGTTCTGAGCCTCTTATGAGACGTTAAAAACGTCTTCTGAGACGTTAAAAGCCTCTTGTTGGATGTTTTGAACCTCGATCCGGTTTTACCCTGACGTATTGGCTGGGGTTTTGGAACAGGCTCAGTATACTGTATGATTTTCGCAGTAGGCTGTATGAGTCTTACAGTCTACTGTAGAAGTTTCGCAGTAGACTGAAAAATCTTTACAGTAGACTGTAGGAGTTCAATGGAAGGCGGGGCTGGAAAACGCGGCGAATGTAAGCGTCTTTGGCTGGAAACAGGCGGAGGCTGACGGGGCTTTGGCCAAAATCAACGGCTTTTTGACGGCCAGGAAGTCCTATGAGGACATCAATTCCACGAAAAACCGTGTGGCAAAGGACGAGGCCAAGAAGGAGGCGAAACAGGCTATGCGAGATTTTGCCAACACCTCCATTCGCTACAATTCCCTTATATGGACCAAGGACAAACTGGTCTACGGCATCCATCCGGCGAACCACACGGCGACCCCTATCAGGGAGCCGGAGACGTACCCGGATGCGAAGGTGGACACCTTGATTATCCGGCAGATCACGATCCATTTTTGGGACAGCGCCACGAAGAAGCGTGGGAAGCCTCACGGGGTGCATGGCGCGGAAATCTGCCGGGCGATCCTTGACCATGAGCCGAGATCGGAGAAGGAGCTGACGAATTCAGACTTTAACACGGCGAGTCCGTTTACGTTGAAGTTTGACGAGAACCAGCGGGGGAAGCGGCTGTATTTCTGCCTGCGCTGGGAATCAGGCACGAGCCTGAAGGGGCCTTTCGGGGAGATTTATTCGGCCATCATTCCGTAGGAATAAACAAAGAATAGTGTATGTATGAGTGAGCTACTATGCGGTTTCTTAAGGATTGGCTTGACGAGTGCGGCCTTTTGGCACCGGAAACTATCGCTGATTGGGACTTTCCGCCGCTCATCCTTACTGGGGAAGCCGCAGCGCCGGTCATTTTCGCGCTTTGCAAAACAGCCCATACCGGCTATTGTTATAGGTGATAGGATCATCATCAAAGGAGAATGTTTCGTATGACGCAGGACAGGCTTAACCCTCTTAACGACTACATATTTCTCAAAGTTATGGGTGAAAAAGGAGACGAGGAACAGCTTTGCGCCTTCCTCAATGCTATTCTGGGGCGGAAAGGACAGGACGCCATTGAGTCAGTTGAAATAATTGAAAACAAGACGGTCGTCGCCGAGGTGATCGGCGACAAAACAAGCGTCCTGGACGCTCGCGCTCGAACTGGCCGGAAGGAGTTGGTTGATATAGAGATTCAGCTTCGCAACCAGGGGAACATGGAGCGCCGGAGCCTGTTTTACTGGAGCCGCGAGTTTTCGCGTGGGATGGACGCGGGGCAGGATTATCAGGAAACACCGAATGTTATAGCCATCAACATTGTGAATTACGAGTATTTGCCTCAAGTTCCGGCGTTTCACACGAGCTTTCATATATGGGAAGACACGTACCGGGAAGTCCTGTTGACCGACGCCTTGGAGATACGTTTTATCGACATGGTGAAATTCCGGCGGCTGGCGGAGAAGGACATTCGGAACGAGCCGTTGCACCGGTGGCTGACTTGGTTTGACAAGGACAGTCCGCAAACGATAGTGGAGGAGGTAATCAAGATGGACACCGCGATCCAGAAGGCTGAGGAACGGCTGGTGTATGTTTCAAGTGACAAAGAGGTATTGCGTGCGTACCAGATGCGAGAGATGGCGCTATCGGACTGGATCAGCGGGATCAACCACGCCAGACGGGAGGGCAGGCAAGAAGGAAGGCAAGAGGGCAGGAAGGAAGGAAGGCAAGAAGGCAGGCAAGAAGGAAGGCAAGAGGGCAGATTAGAAGAAAAGCAGGAAATTGCTTCTAAAATGAAAAAACGTCGAGTACCTCTTTCCCAAATCTCGGAGGATACTGGACTTTCCCTTGAGGAGGTTGAAAGGCTATGACGGATTCGGCGATCCAGAAAGCTGAACGGCTGGTGTATGTTTCAAGTGACAAAGAGGTATTGCGTGCGTACCAGATGCGGGAGATGGCGCTAAACAGACGGCGGGGCTGGAAACAGGTAGAGTCCGGCCCGGTTATCCGGCAGCCTGCGATCCGTTTTGGGGACAGCGCCGCGAAGAAGCGGAGATACAAGGGTGAATACTATGAACTTTGATTTTCCTGTTTATCGCAATCCCCTGAAAACCCGCGCTGATGTGGCGCGAAGCCTTGAGGAATTGCTCGCGCCCCTTTCCGCCCATGCCGCGCCGGGCGGCTACCATCTGGGAAGCGCGGCGGCGCTCTACCCGCCGAAGATCGCCCGAATGGAAGGCTGGTGCCGTTGTCTTTGGGGCATAGCTCCCTTCATCTCAGGCGGCGGAACATGGCCGGACAGCGACGCACTCCGAAAAACCCTGATCCGGGGTGTAAACCCGGATGACGGCGCTTACTGGAACGACTGCGGCGACCGAGATCAGCGGCTTGTGGAAATGGCGCCTCTTGCCATTGCGCTGATCCTTGCCCCCGACGTCTTTTGGGATCCCCTTGACGAGCATACCCGGCGCAACCTTTACCACTGGCTTTCTTTTATTGAGAGGCGGGAACTGCCGCCCAGTAACTGGCACTTTTTCCGCCTCATTGTTCAGACGGCCTTCCGTAAGCATGGGCTTCCGGTGAACGCTGAGGCGGAACAGGAATCCTTTGGCGTTGTAGAGTCTTGCTATCGGGATGACGGCTGGTATCAAGACGGGGAAGGCGGATACTTCGACTTATACAACCCCATGGGGTTTCATTTTTACAGCCTTGTCCTTGCCGCGCTTGCGGGACAGCTCGCCGTGCCTGCAACGGCGCTGATACATCGTTTTGCGGAACAATTCCGCGAGCGGGCGAAGAAGTTTGCGCAAGCCTTTGCCCTTTGGTTTTATAAGGATGGTTCGATGATTCCCTACGGACGCAGCCTCACCTATCGTTTTGCCGAATCTTCCTTTTTCTCCGCCTGCGCCTTCGCGGGTCTTGAGATTCTGCCCTGGGGTGTGATGAAAGGCATAGCGCTGCGGAATCTGCGGCGCTGGTTTTCCCGGCCCATCCTCGACTCAGGCGGTATCCTTTCGGTGGGCTACGCCTATCCCAACCTCATCATGGCAGACGCCTACAATTCGCCCGGCTCGCCCTATTGGGCGCTGAAGACCTACCTCACGCTCGCTTTGAAGGAAGACCATCCCTTCTGGCGGGCTGAGGAGGCGCCCGCGTTCCCCGAAACCGATCAGGAAGGGCGAAAAGCGCGTTCCCGCTGCGTAACAGACAAGACGCCTGGCTTTATCATCAGCAACAGCGCCACCGACGCCCAACTACTATGCGCGGGACACGCTTCGTCCTTTGATATGAATCACGGGGCGCAGAAATACAGCAAGTTCGCTTACTCGGCGCGCTTCGGTTTTTGTGTGTCCCACAGTGCTTATGGCCTTGAAAAGATCGGCTGTGATTCGGCGCTGCTTTTTTCGGAAGGAGACGGGTATTGGCGGGAACGCCGGAAGGCGGTGGATCGGGAGGCTGGGGAAGGGTGGCTGAAAAGCCGCTGGCAGCCCTGGAACGACGTAAGCGTCATCACGGCGTTGGTGCGTATGGATGATTGGCATGTGCGCATCCACCGGATTGAGAGTCGCCGCTCCCTGCTCGCGGTGGAAGGCGGCTTCTCCGTTCCTCGCTGCAATGACACGGACGATGCCCCGCCTGTCCGCAACGCCGCTGGGGAAGGGGCGGCTTCGGCGTTGCTCCTTTTCCCCTGGGCCGCATCCCGGATTGTCGCGCTGGAAAACAGTTTTCCTGATGAACTGGCGCCCGCTTCCCGCCGCCGGGGTTCGGCGCTTGTTCCCGCGCCAAACCTCAACGTGATTCATCCCCTGGTGGCGATCCCCACGCTGGAAGGGGCGGTGGAACCGGGAATCACCTATTGGGCCTGCGCGGTGTGGGCTGGAGATGGCGATTCGACGGGGAATGCTGGAGGCGGCGATCCTCCGCGCATAACGGCGCAAAGGGAAGGCAGCAATCGCTGTCGCGGCGATCAGTATCGCTTTGTGGTTTCGGGTGATTCGGACAGCATTACCATTGCAATGCCGGTCTGAAAGCGCAGCCTTATACTCTCAGAGTGGAACGGATTCTATTCGGAACAGAACTATCAAAGGGCATCCGGCAAAAGCCGGTATTCGGCCTAATAGTATGGCGCTGAATGGGGACATTGCGAGGGTATCCTCCGCAGAGGGGAAAGCGGAATGTTCCCGAATGGAAGGCGTTATCTCCTAGCTTCAAAACCGAAAATATTCCACCTTTTAGAAATTTTTCTCCCTATCGGATTTGGGAGATGGGTCATACACTTTCGCTATGAACATGAATATGAAAGCGCATAAAAATTTAATAGAGAGGCTGTTGGAACAAAAAGACTTGCAGATTATGGCGTGGCTGGGAATCGTATGGATGCTCGTCTTCAACTACGCGCCCATGTACGGACTTTTGGTTGGTTTCAAAAGGAACTACCGGATCACCGACTCCCTGTTCAGTTTCAAATTCCTCGGCTCCCCTGCGGCGGACAATTTCGGGTTTCAACACTTCATCGCGTTCTTTAACGATCCCGAATTTTCTGACATCATACTCAATACGTTGGGGATCAGCGTACTGAAGCTGCTTATCGGTTTTCCCCTGCCCATCCTGTTCGCCCTATTTTTGAATGAGATTAGGCAGGCGCGGTTTAAGCGCGTGGTGCAGACCATTTCGTATCTTCCGCATTTCCTCTCATGGGTCGTGCTGGGCGGAATTCTTACCACATGGTTGTCTGATTCCGGGTTCATCAATGAAATTCTGATTTCTGCGGGTGTGTTGAAAGAAGGCGTTACCTTCCTCGCATATCCCCAATACTTCTGGGGCATCGTGGTTATATCCGATGTGTGGAAGGAACTCGGCTGGTCCGCGATCATCTATTTGGCGGCGATAGCTGGCATTGATCAGGACATTTACGAAGCTGCGGAAATCGACGGCGCGGGAAGACTCAGGCGTATGTGGTCTATCACCCTGCCGTGCATCAAGGGAACCGTTTCGGTGCTTTTCATTCTCGCCATAGGCGGACTGCTCAATTCAAACTTTGATCAGATATTCGTACTGTGGAACACCCTTAACGCGCCTCGCTCAACAGTGATTGACATTTACACCTACAATGTGGCTATGCGGAGCATGAGGTTTTCCTACGCCACCGCCATCGGTCTTTTCAAATCCGTGATCGCCTTTATTCTGCTTTTCATAGCGAACAAGGTAACAAAGAAAATCAACGATGTATCGTTGTTTTAGGAGTTTAGCATGAAATCATCCACTATAACCGGCGCAATGCGTCAGCCGAAGCGACAATTCGGCAATTATGTCCGTAATAATATCGGAGAATGGATCATTATCTTCTTGATGCTTGTCTTGTGTTTTATCACCCTCTATCCAATATGGTATACGCTCATTCTTTCTTTTAACGACTCTCAGGACACCATGATGGGCGGCATCTACTGGCTGCCTAGAAAATTCACCCTCGAAAGTTACCGCACTGTCTTTATTGACCGTTCGATCCTCAAAGCCTTCAATGTTACGATATGGCGCACCGGCATCGGCACGGTTACGAGCGTATTTTTTACATCCATGGTAGCGTATGCGTTTTCCAAGAAACACCTTATGGGGCGGAAGTTTTATCTCATTATAGGAACTATCACCATGTTCTTTGGCGGCGGACTCATCCCGTATTTTATCCTGCTGCGGAGCGTCGGACTGTACGATACGTTCTTGGTCTACATCATTCCCGCTCTGTTTAATTTTTATAACCTCATCATCTTTATGTCGTTCTTCCGGGAAATTCCCGCCGCGCTCGAAGAATCCGCAAAAATTGAAGGCGCAAACGATTTCCTTATTTTCATCAGGATCATCCTGCCGGTTTCAGCTCCCGTGCTTGCCACCATCGCGCTTTTTAACGGCGTGTACCACTGGAACGACTACTTTGCCGGGGTTATGTACATTTCCAATCCGGATTTGCAGCCCATACAGACCTTCTTGTACCGGATTATCGCCAGCGTTTCCATGACCAAATCCATAGTTGGTATGCCTGTGGGTGCGTCCGCTCAACAGGTAAGCTCTCAATCCGTGAAACTCGCCACTATGGTAACGACAACCGCGCCCATTATCTGCATCTA
>JAISAE010000030.1 GCA_031266875.1 Treponema sp. | reverse complement strand
TTCTACATTAGGTAACGATTTTTCAAAAAATGACTGTATTAAGGCCAAATTGACAGCAGATATGACAGCAATATCTTTTGAAAGTTATTCACGCCATGGAATTCTATCTCACCCTATCTCACAAGGGCTTGACGTAAGTCCTTATGGTATAATAAGATATTCACATGGTTGCACGCTATGGAACACGATTACACAAGTTGTCGCACTTAGTCCTGTTATGCGAAATCCATTTTACATAAAATCGTTAAAAAAATGAAAAAATATGGCAAATCACTTGACAAAACCAAATATAGTTGGTATCATATAATATATGCCCTTGAGTGGTAAAGAAATACTCCAGCAATTTAAAAAAGCTGGCTGGATTGAAATTTCTCAAAAAGGGTCGCACGTCAAAATTGGAAAGGGGAATTTACGTGAAACTATACCTATGCATAAAGAATTGAAGAAGGGCTTGGAACAAAAATTATTGAAGAGATTAAAAAACGAGGGAGGAAAATGATGAAATATCACTTTAAGGTACATAAAGAAAGGGCTGGATTTTGGGCTGAATGCTTAGAATTGAATGGTTGTATTACTCAAGCGGATACTCAAGAGGAATTATATGAAAACTGTGAAGAAGCATTGAATTTATTTCTTGAAGAACCAATTGACTCAAAAATTATATTTCCATTACCCGATACCTCTCTGGATATAAAAAAGAATATAATAGAAATTCAGGTTGAACCTGAAATTGCATTGGCAGTATTATTAAGAAACTATAGACTTAATTCCAACATGACACAAAAACAAGTTGCGGAAATGCTAGGGATGAAAATACTTACAGTTACAAAGACTGGAAAAGAAGTCTAATCCTCTACATTAACTGTTATACATAAAATACACATAATATTCCCGGAAATGGACTGCACATAACCTATTGTTATAAGAAGAACTGTTATTTATGCGCAGATAATACTCCCGTGGTTCCTCGCAGGCCATAAAAACAATCCCAATACACATAGCCGTTATGACTTTTGCGCGAATGGTAAACTTGTTCATAAGTACTCCTCTTGGTACATTGGTCAAAAAGGTGACTGACACCTTTGCCAGCCGGGACGCTGCAAGAGCTTTCCGGCCATAGTAAGCGTACACCTCTGGGGCATTGCCCCAGGTTGTACGCAAGGTTTGTTTTCGTATTCTGCAATAATCACCACGTCTTTGGTACGAGCGGTAATAGGATTCGATTTCCGCTTGAAGAAAATATAACCCGTTCCCGCGCACCTCCTTTACTGTTTTGTTAATTCACCCTCGCCGGTGAGATTCCATACATCGTTGCTCAAGAGCGTTTCGTAGTAATTATTGACATGACGAAGCCAGACAATACTCATGGTTCTGTTGCTAAGTAGTGAAAGACTGTACACCTGCGTCTCAGACCACACGCCGCCTTTATCAACCCAGCTATACACAATATTGTTCCGGTCATACGCATACGTATCTTTGTCCGCGCTTACCGCATACCAGTTGCCGTTATTATCCTGAAAATACTGCGTAACCCCGTTGCTTGAAATTGTAACCCTGATCGGCATCTTACCCCGCTCATCGCCGTCCTCATCTTTTACGGTGATTTCCCCGATCCAGGCGCCTTGAAACTGCGCGTCTATGGTTTGCGTATTATGCGAGGAGCTTACCTGCTTGGCAGCGAGTGCGCCGGAGTTCTTCCAGCGGAATAAGGTTTGCCTGTCCTCGACATTCCACGCTTCATTTCTCTGGTTATCAACGATGTTATTAACGTGCCGCCGCCATACAAGACTCAGCGCGTCCGCGTTAATCACTGAAAGGCTGAACACCTGGGTTTCTGACCACACACCGCCTTTATTTAACCAGACATAGACTAAGTTATTGCGGTCATATAAGAAATATTCCTTTTCAGGAGAAATGGCATACCATTCTCCGTCTTTGTCTATAAAGTATTGGACTATCCTATCTCCATTGATCTGTATTCTGATGTCCTCGCTAACCCAGTCACCATTAAATTGTTCCCGCATAGCAGTGGAATCCAGCGTAACGGCGGTATGCTGGACGTCTGAGGCGGCTATCCACTTAGCGTAGAGCGTTATATCTGAAGTAACGGTGAAAGAAGCGCCCACAGCAAACGAGGTCCCCGTGCCGTCCGCGTTGGTGTTCCACCCGCTGAATGTATACCCCTCTTTTGTCAGGCTGCTCCCACTTGCGATCGTTATCGTTGTCCCGCTGCTTGTTGTCTGTGCTGAAGGCGCGGTCCCGCTTCCCCCGTTCACGTCGTACGTTACGTACTGGACAATGGTTCCTAGGGGTCCTACGTTGGTCGCGTCATTCAGGTCTACAACAACAGTATCGTTGGTTATGGTCTGGGTTATTGTTTTGTCTTTGGCTACGGCTATTGGCTCCTTGGTCCAGCATTTGAAGCCATTGGTGCTTCCCTTGGTAAAGTAGAGATAAAAGGCGCCTTCGCTAACGTTCAGGGTTGTTGACTCCAATGGAGCAAGGCTTGCGGACATCACCGTGTCGCCCCACTTAACATCCGCCAGGGTAACAGAAGACTGGTTACGAATCGTTAACCTGGTTTCCCGTGGGACAATGGTTCCCAGGGGTCCTACGTTGGCCGCATCATTCAGGTCTACAACAACGGTATTGTTGGTTATGGTCGTCTGGGTTACTGTTTTGTTTTTGGCTACGGCTATGGTCTCCTTGGTCCGGCATTTGAAGCCATTAGTGCTTCCCTTAGTAAAGTAGAGATAAAAGGCGCCTTCGCTAACGTTCAGGGTTTTTGACTCTGATGGAGCAAGACTTGCGGCAACCACCGTGTCGCCCCACTTAACATCCGTCAAGGTAACAGAGAACTGGTTCTGTACCTTCAATGTAGCGGTAGTGGCAGTGGTAGGGCAGCCCGTGAGGAGCAGCGCGGCAAACATGATCACGGTAAGCGATGCCAGCAAACCAAATGATTTTCTCATGTCTTTCTCCTTATACCTATTCTCAAAACAAACCCATTTATAAGCAAATCGTTTGTTCCCCGGTTTGTACTGCCGGGGAACCGTTATTGGCTTCAGGCTACTTGTAGTAGATCAGGATGTCGTCCAGGGTGAGGTAGTAGCAGTAGGGGTAGGAGTAGTAGCCATCTGTTTTCGCCCACACCAGATCATTTACTCCAGCCTCTAGGTCATATTCAACTTTCGACCAGTTGACATCCGTGGTCCATGTCCGCTGTGTCGTTCCGTTGATGGAAAAGGTTGTTTGACCGCTGCTGCTATAAGGATTATCCTTGTTGGCGTACCAGAAGGACAGTTTTGCGGCTTTGTCCAGGGAGATCTTGAGATGGAGCTTCGCTGTATTGGTTCCTCCCACCGCGATGGATTTTTGTCCGTTCTTCGGCGTGTTATATCTATTATAAGAACTATTCGTGTAAAGGAGATCGGCATCCGCTGCATAATACCCGACAAAACTCGCGGCCTCATAATAGGACTGTAGCTCTCCTTCGGCGTCGTCCAAAAAGACTACCGTGGTTTGCAGCCCGCCCAGGGTACCGGTATTGTCCTGGTTGTTTACCTCCACTATTTCCGTAGAATCTTCAAAGGCAATGGTTTTGTTGTCGTATTCCGCAATAATCACCAGGTCTTTGGTACGGGCGATAATAGGATTCGATTTTCGCTTGAAGAAAATATAACCCGATCCTGCGCTTACGGTATTGGGTACGCTGGTCCCGATCTTTATCGAACCTTCCACCGTGTTATTGGCAAAGGAAACATTGTTCCAGATGACATCGGTCAGTTCGGTAAAGGAATTGTTCTGGATCGTTAACGTGGTTTCCTGTGGGGCAGTGAACTCAAAAGAGGAGGAGATGATCTCCACCGTAACATTGTCGCTGCCGGATATACCAGAACCGTCTTTTTGATACATGAACTGAATCCAGTGGGAGCCGGATGGGATGGCATAGGTGTACGTTGCCACAGTTGTTCCACTTGCCTGCATCTGATACTCGGAGGTGGAAACACCCGTATCCAGTTTAGACACGTACCCACAATCACCATAACCATAATAAGAATTATAAACTTCACTTGATGCGGTGATCTGTATGGTTATGGTACCGGCTCCGGACGCTGTGATGTCCAGGCGCTCAATGGTGTTTGCGCTGTGTCCAATGGCATTGCTCGTGTACTTGGTGCCAGAGACCCGCGTCCAGCTTCCACCCCAGGTCAAGGTAGCGCTGGCTGAAGGAGGGGCAATGGTTCCTAATGGCGCTTCGTTGGTTGTATCATCCAGGGCTACGACGACAGTATCATTGGTTATGGTCTGGGTTACTGTTTCGTCCTTGGCTACGGCTATGGGATCCTTGGTTTGGCATTTAAGGCCATCAGCACTTCCCTTGTTAAAGTACAGGTAATTGCTGCCTTCGGTAACGTCCAGGGTTGTTGATCCGCCTGGGGCAAGGCTTGTGGAAACCTCCTCGCTGCCCCACTTGACATCAACCAGTGTAACGGAAGAATTGTTCTTGATCGTTAACTTGGTTTCACGGGGGGTAATGGTTCCCAGGGGTCCTTCGTTGGTCAGATCATCCAGTTCTACAACGACGGTATTGTCGATTATGGTCTTGGTTACTGTTTCGTCCTTGGCTACGGCTATCACCTCCTTGGTCCGGCATTTGAGGCCGTTAGTGCTTCCCTTGGTAAAGTACAGGTAACTGGTGCCTTCGCTCACATTCAGGGTTGTTGACTCTGATAGGGCAAGGCTTGCGGCACCCATCGCATTGCCCCATTTGATATCCGACAGGGTAAAGGAAGACTGGTTTTGTACCTTCAATGTAGCGGTAGTGGCAGCGGAAGACGCGAAAGAAGAGGAGATGATCTCCACCGTAACATTGTCGCTGCCGGATGTATCCCTATAGTCTTTTTGATACATGAACTGAATCCAGTGAGAACCGGATGGGATGTCATAGGTATAGGTTGCCACCTGTGTTCCACTTACCCGCATCTGATACTCGGAGGTAGAAACACCCGTATCCAGCTTGGATGCATACCCACGATCAGCGCCTTCACTGGATGCGGTGATCTGTATGGTTATGGTACCGGCACCGGACGCCGTGATGTTCAGGCGCTCAATGGTGTTTGCGCTGTGTCCAATGGCATTGCTCGTGTATATGGTGTCAGAGACCCTCGTCCAGTCTCCGCTCCAGGTCATAGTAGCGCTGGCCGGGCTGTTGTCATTTCCTTTGCCAGTGTTGTCGTCCTTACCGGTGTTGTCGCCCTTGTTGTCGCCGCCCTTGCTATTGTCGTCTGTGGTGTTGCCACCCTTGTTGTTTCCTGAGTTGGTATTCTCTGCTTCGGTGGGGCAGCCCGGGAGGAGCAGCGCGGCAAAGATCACGGCGACAAGCGCCGCCAGCAAACCAAATGATTTTTTCATCTCTTTCTCCTTTGTCTATTTAAAAACAATTGTCTGTTCCCCGGTTGGTACTACTGAGGACCCGTTATAGGTAAAACTGTATATAAACCCCTTCTTCACTGTAAAATCAGGAATCGCGGCGCTTTCGAAGGTGGAAACCAGTTCGTAGTTCTGCATGAGCTTCCCCGCGTCAGGGACGCCCTCCAGCTTATACACGCCGGTCTTGCCGGGGGCAATCGGAATGTTGCTGTTGCCGCTCTGCTTGAAAACCGTGCCTAGATAGCGCAGTTCACATTGGAGGCTCGCGGTATTCAGAATCTTGAGGAACGCCTGCTGGAATGTAAGATTTTGCGGCTGGGGGATCTGCTTGGTGTAGGATTTCTGTTCCTCCACCACGAAGTTGATCTGTACATTGGGGTCTATGCCGCTGGCGATAAGCTCACCGGATTCCGTATCAAAGGCGTCGCTTATCCGGTGGAGGTACTCTATGGAAAAGGTTGAGCCCACCCCGTAATTGTCGCTCACTCGGACATCCAGAGTCTTGGACTGGCCGGCCGTGAGTTCCAGCAAAACCGGCCCGCTGAAAGCGTCCTGATGGACCACCACCTGGTAACTCGATTCGTTAAAAAACGTTACCTTGCCGGTTTTGGCTTCTGTTCCGCTGTTGCCTCCCGCATTACCGTCTCCCGCATTGTTGTCCCCCGAATTGTTATCTCCCGTCTTGTTGTCCCCCGCATTGTTATCCCCTGCCTTGTTGTCTCCCGCATTGTTGTCCTCTGTATTGCCGCCATTTGTCTGGTTACCCGATGAACCCCCCGCGGGATTCCCGCAGGCCATGAACAGGCAGCACAGAAGCGCAAGAACAATAGCCGTCATTTTTTGCTTATCCATACCTTTCCTCTGGTTTGTAAGCCTCCATAAAACCGGCGTTCTTTTTCCCGCCGAACAGACAGGAGTAAAGAACGCCGGTAACGCCTCCTAAAGAGACTCGATGTCGCTGCTTAAATCACGGGCAGCCGCGCTTTCCGAGAAGGTTACCGAGTAACCGTCGGCAGTCTGACCGCTTCCCGAAATGGTTATGGTGTAATCGTACCCGTTCTTAAGCACCGGGGTTTTGCCATCACCATCCACAATGGGAATCTGTAAAGCCTGGTTGTAGTAGGTAACGACGACCGCTTGGGGTGAACCGTCCTTGGTGCTTTTGATTTCGTAGGTCAGGATTTCCCCTGAGCCGATTGAATCATAGCCGTTTTGACTGTTCAGCCGGTTCGATCCCGACAGGGTAACCCTGCCGCTCTGGTTAGTCACGCTGTTGGTTATGGTAACATAGGCGACCGGGGAGCTGAGGGAAGCCTTAATGCTGTCCCAGGTGGCGCCCTGATCTTCAGGCAGGGTGTACGCCTGCAACTCGCTGCCCGCCGCTGGCCGGGGAGAAACGCTGACGGTCTCAAACTGGCTGGTGGGTTTCAGGGTGGTTACCTGGCCGGTCTTCTTACTGTAGTATACAAACACTGGGTAAATGGCAAAGCCGTCGGTATTATCAGCATAGAGCAGCATATTTGACGCTAGTGAAGGAAGATAGCCGATTTTTTCCCCATCAGGACTGTCTTTACGCAACTCTATGCCGATCCTGCCCAGGTTGGTTACCTTATACCCGTAGTCACCCATGTAGTTGGGGCTGATCTCGGCGCGGTACTTTTTACCTTGTCCGTAGGTGGCCATAGCCGAGTATTCGATCTTGGCCTTGCTCAGATTGGTCTTGTTGGCATTGTATTCATCCAGCGTAATACCCCGGAGAATCAAAAAACCGCCAACACCGAAATCGTCCACATCATCAGACACATCAAAGGTTCTGCTGCTGTTCGCCCTGACCCCGCCAAGTATGTTGGACGCCATAGGGGTCTGACCCTGAAAGATCACCATGTCCTTTACCACGTTGTTGAGCAGTGTCAAGGTTCCGGCGGCTTCGTTAGCCCAGCTTATGCCGTCAGTGTCGTCTCCCTTGGCAGTGTCATCACCCTTGTTGGTGTCGTCCTTGTTGCCGGTGTCTTCGTTACCAGTGGGACAGGCGCTGAATAACAATACTCCGCCCATAAGCATGAGCCCGAGTATTCCCAAATGTAACCGTTTACGTATCATAACGGTCCTCCTTACGCCACAAGACATCCCCGAAGTCTGAGGTTTTCACCTCATATTCCGGCTTTGAGTGTCATGTGTTTATATAAACCGCCCATACGGGCAAGTTTCCTTTGTTACCCCGGAACAGCGTTCACCGCCATGCCGGTTTGTTCACGGAATGATTGCGAACTGTACCTCGCTCCACTTCCCCTTTTTTGCCGTGTTTGTCTCCCAACGGGCGGCGAAGTACGCCTTCTTCCCCCGCTCGTCATCCTCGAACACCAGTTCCAGTGGGTTACTGGTGGCAAAGTAGGAGTGGGTATAGTCCTTCATCTGCGCCGGTGGCGCGTCTCCTATGAACAGGGCTAATTCAAGGCCATGTACGTGATTGGGTTTTCCCCAGCGCGCCGCGTGAGTGTCTTTGAACTTAAACAGGAGGGTACGCGGATAGGGGGTAAAGACCTTGATTTCTGGAATTGTGCTTGGCTCAGGCGCTGGCGTGGATTTTCGGTCGTAAACCGGTATCTGCAGAGCTCTCCTTCCATCGTCAGTCATGGCGTCGTTGTTCTGCAGATTGTTTCGCACGAACACTTCTTCGCGGTGGAGGAGCAGGATTTTCTTTTCGTTTTTTGTCTGCGTATCCAGTTTGGTACAGGCTGGGGTATTGCATAGGCTGTGTAGTCCCTTTACCTGGCCATGCAAGGTTCGCAGGTCAGTGAGCTGGTTATCAGGCAGGTTCCAGAGTGTTTTGTTAGCTTCAGACACGGTGATAAGGTTTTCGCTCCATTCAACGAAATCCGCTTCTTTAGCGGGTATGTAGTGTTTCATACACTTTTCCTTTTTATGGGTATAAGGTTTGCTCTGTAGTGGGCTAAGACCTTTAGCGAAGGCGTTAATGACCTTAGCGAGTGCGTGAAAAGACTTGTCGATGTCGTTAGGGTTCTTAGCGATAGCGCGAAAGGTCTTAGCGAGTGCGCTAATGCCGCTAGCGATAGCGCGGGAGGTTTTAGCGCGGGCGTTAAGAGTCTTAGCGCAGGCGTGGCTAGGTTTAGCGAGATTGCTAAGGCTGTTAGCGAAGGTGTAAAAGCGTTTAGCGCAGGCGTTAAGGGTGTTAGCGCAGGCTTGAAAAGGCTTAACGAATAGGGGGGGGGGGGGGGGGTATAACTATAACACTATCACCAATTTAAAGCGAATGACCGCGCTGTATACCCGGCGGCGTAAAAGAGAACCCATTTCTCAAGGAGGGCAGGTAAATGTTACACCTCATACTACCGCGCTGTTTCGCGTCAATAGTATGGCGGTGAGTCATCAAACTGTATGCGCCTTGAAAACTAGCAGCTTTCTGGCGTTCCCCACTATTCATAAGATTAATTCTATCGGGATCGCAAGATTATGTCAAGGTAGTTTTGAATTTTTCTAATAATTTTTAGACCGGGAAGAAAAAGGTCTGCGCTCGCAATGACACGGGCATTGTCAACGCTCTAAGGTCTCTGACACCTGCGGTCTGACACCGCCTGCTACCGCACGCATGGTCTCTGACACCAACGGTCTAAGACCAACGCCTGCAGCCCAGTCTCTGGCGCCGCCCACCTGAACAAAGGTCTCTGGCACCTGCGGTCTGATACCGCCTGCTGCCGCACGCATGGTCTCTGGCACCGCCCGCTGTCAACACGTTAAGCAAACATAAAACCAGACTTGTATAGCACGCGCCGCCTCTGCTCCTAAGCGACACCCAGGAAGTGGCGGCATCCGAGAGTCAAAAGAGCGAATCCTTTACAAATGGCTGGAAATAACAGTATGATTAAGATGGAGGTCATTATGGAGACGACACAACAAATACCGGAGTGGAAAGTAACGGCTGACGAGATTTGGGCAGTTCTGAGGGAAACCGACCAGATAGTTAAAGAGCTTTCAAAAGAGAGCGCCGAGCGACAGAAAGAAAACGTCGAGCAACAGAAGGAAACAACTGAGTGGCGGAAGGAATCCGAGCGGATAGCCAAGGAGCTTTCAAAAGAGAGCGCCGAGCGGCGGAAGGAAATCGACCAGATACTCAAGGAAGCTGCTGAGTATCGGAAGGAAACCGAGCAAATACTCAAGGAGCTTTCAAAAGAGGTTGGCGGGATCAGCAATCGTCTGGGGGAAGTGGCGCAGTGTTTCTTCGGCTCGGAGTTGTGGAAACACTTTTACGGCATTGAGTACGAGTTCCAGCAGCTCTATCCATACCTGCCCCTGTTCGATGAACACAACAAGTCGCTTGGCGACATAGACATAACGCTGCTGAACGGCGAATACGCGATGGCCATCGAGGTGAAGACCCATCTAAAGAAAAAGAACGTGGAGTACCATGCCACGCGCATGGAACAGATAAAGCGGTATCCGCCCGCCCAGTATAAAGGGAAGAAGGCGCTGGCGGGACTGGCCGCCCTTATGATAGACCGCGACGCGAAAGACCTCGCGGACGAGCTTGGCATGTACGTGCTGGAACAGTCCGGCGATGCGGTACGACTTTCTCCGCGTCCCACATGGTTCACTGCCCACGAATGGTGAAAACGCCCGCCAAAGGCTGGCGCGCCCGCCGGGGAGCATACACAAGCTAAGAATTATGGTCCACAGATTACCCAGATTAGGAATGGTTTACGTGTGAAAAAGCTGGGTAATCTGTGTATCATGTTTCTTGTCCATTTGCTTAACGTGTTGACAGGGGAAAGCGCCGTGACTATACTTGCCCTGTCAGAAAGATCGCCAGCGAAGTTGGCACAGGGAGCGCTTATGGAACTCAATCTCGATGAATACATCAGAAAGATACCGGATTTTCCCCAAAAAGGAATATTGTTCTATGATATAACCAGCATTCTGGCTACGCCAAAGGCGTTTGCGTGGTGTATCGACACAATGGAAGGGCTGTACCGTGATCAGCAGATTGACGCGGTCGCGGCTATTGAGGCGCGGGGCTTTGTGTTTGCCGCGCCATTCGCGGTTCGTATGGGAATTCCCCTCATCCTGATTCGCAAGAAGGGTAAGTTACCGGGTAAGACCATAAGCAAGAAGTACCAGCTTGAGTATGCTGAGGCGGAAATTGAGGTGCATGAGGCTGACGTACCAAAGGGCAAGCGCGTTCTGCTCATGGACGACCTCATTGCCACAGGCGGAACCCTGGGCGCGGCGTGTGAGCTTATTACCGCAGCCGGGGCAGTGGTTACTGAAATCTTCGGCATTATTGGCTTGCCGTTCCTCCATTATGATAAAATCCTCCACGACATTCCGGTACGGACGCTGATTATATATGACTCTGAATAGCCTGCGGAAACGAAACGTTGTTTCTCAACCACTAAGAGAGATACGTTATGGCTATTGGTGAAACCATTTTCGATATTTTTTATCTTGTTACTGCTATTACGCTGGGCTTTATGTTTCTCCGGCGTTCATTAGGAAATCGGCAAACGCTGCTCTTTGGGATCATGGTACTGGTTCTTGGCTTTGGGGATGCCTTTCACTTGGTTCCCCGCGTCTATGCGCTCTGGAACGGCGGCACAAGCGCCCATCCAGTGGGTCTTGGAATTGGTAAGCTTATTACTTCTATTACTGTAACCGTATTTTACGTTCTGCTCTATCATGTTTGGCAGCAAGGCGCGAAAGGTTCGCGCCTGCTCACGATTACGGTTCACGCACTGGCAGCAGCGCGGATAGCGTTATGTCTGCTTCCCCAGAACCAGTGGCTGGTTTCTGAGCAGCCGCTTTCCTGGTCGATCTACCGCAACCTCCCTTTTTTCGTTCTTGGCATCATCATGATCACCCTGTTCCTTGCTGATGCCCAAAGCGGAACGCGACCGGCGTTCCGCTTCATGTGGCTGGCAATAGCCCTCAGCTTTGGCTTTTATCTGCCGGTGGTGCTTTTTGCTGACCAGTATCCCTGGATTGGCGCACTGATGATGCCCAAGACCTGCGTCTATCTCTGGATGCTGTTTATGGGACGCGCCG
The DNA here is from genome assembly GCA_031266875.1 of Treponema sp. Lineage (GTDB taxonomy): Bacteria > Spirochaetota > Spirochaetia > Treponematales > Breznakiellaceae > JAIRMT01. The sequence goes on along the minus strand of JAISAE010000030.1, from coordinate 21,855 downwards.
CTGCACGGCAAAGCTGTGATGGTGTGGAACGCCGATACGGTCAGCCACGCTCTGTGATAGGGACATAGGGTGTCTTGTGGTTTACGGCACGGTAGGCCGGACGAATGATGCGTCCGGCTGCCACTAGTTCCTCAATGCGGTGAGCGCACCAGCCCGCCATACGTGCGGCTGCAAAGAGCGGGGTGTAGAGTTCTTGTGGTATGCCAAGCATCTGGTATATCAGACCAGAGTACATATCGACATTGGCGCACATGACCTTAGCGGTCTGACGCTCACTGAGCGCTCGTAGCCCCTGTTCCTCAATCCTTTCCATGAGGATGAAGTCATTAATCTGCCCCTTATCCACCAGCATCTTACGGACATACTGTTTCAGGATAAGTGCGCGTGGGTCGGACTCGGTATAGACCGCATGTCCTAATCCATAAATCTTGCCGGAACGGTCGCCAGCTTCCTTGTTAAGTATCTTGCAAAGGTAGGCGTAGACCTCGTCGCTGTCCTGCGGATCGCGGATGTGTTCGCGTATATCACGAAACATCTCCATTACTTTTGTATTAGCTCCGCCATGGAGCGGCCCCTTGAGCGAACCAATAGCCGAGGACAGCGCGGCATAGGTATCGGTGTTGGTTGAGGAAAGTACGCGGCAGGTAAACGTAGAGTTGTTACCGCCGCCATGCTCAGCGTGCAGGATCAGCATGAGGTCAAGGATACGCGCTTCCTCGTTGGTGAACTGGTTATCACGGCGGCACATGTGCAGAAAGTTCTCGGCAAGCGACAGATTCTCGTCCGGTACATGGATGAAGAGCGATTCCTTGTCAAAGTAATGACGCTTTGCCGCATAACAATTAGCGATGATTACTGGTACGCGACCGATCAGCTCAATGGACTGGCGCACTACATTTTCAATAGAGGTGTCGTCGGCCATAGAGTCGTACGTGTACAGGGCTAATATACAACGGGCGAGCTTATTCATAATGTTGATCCCCGGAGCTTTGAGAATGGTGTCCTCGGTGAAACCGGCAGGGAGCTGTCGCGCTGCTGAAAGCATACTGTTGTATTGAATAAGCTGCTGAGCAGTCGGTAGTTTTCCAAAAATAAGAAGATAAGCAACTTCTTCATAGCCGAACTTGTCGCTTTGCGCATAAGAGTGAACGATATCCATGATATCAATTCCCCGATAGTAGAGTTTCCCCGGTACCGGAGTCGGCTCGCTGTCCAGCAGCACATAACCCTGTACACTGCCAATGTTAGTAACGCCGGCGTATACGCCGGTGCCGTCGGAGTTCCGCAGCCCCCGCTTGATATTAAAATGCTCGAATTCAGTGGGATCAATGGTATACCGCACCTTGATATCATCGCAGAGTCCCTTGATGTAACCCAGCACTATCTCATCTTGCTTTTCGTAAGCCATTTTCACCTCCATCATCTTGCAATCCGGGTACTATAGGTCAGTAAGTGATGATGATGGCGTGGAACACGAGGGGCGCGGTTCCAGTGTTTTTGATGCTATGTGATGCGCCATTGCCAGTAACGATCACGTCGCCGGCCTTAATAGGCGCGTCTGTGCCATTGTCATTGACCACGCCTACGCCGGACACGATGATGAAGTACTCGGTCTCCCCGTCGTGCTGGTGATAACCAATGGAGGTTCCGGGCGGTAGGGCGATTTCCGCGAGCAGACGGGTGTTTTTCTCGTTGCTCTCGTCAAGAAAATGGGTAAGGGTAACAGTTCCCTCTCCATCACGCATGTTGGCCTTTTGCTCAACTCTCATCTCATTGCGATGAATAATCATATCTAACTCCTAATATAAATTAATGGTGTCTGGCACCATCACCTTCTCACTTTAGGTTCATAAACTCCAGCGTCAGTTCCACTTCGCCGATGGAAATGCCTAGGGCGTTGGCGATTTCCTCCACAGCCCAGCCCTGGCGTTTCAGTTTAAGTACGTTTTCCTGCTGGCTGCCGTCAGACGTGGCGCTTTTCCCGCTGCCTGATGGCGCTTTCGGGATAGAGCCGCCGCCAACACTGACGCCGGCACTGCTTCCGCGAGCCAGTAGACTTGACTGCTTGTCGATCTCGTCCTTGAGGCTTTTAAGCCGCGTCTCAGACTGCGCAAGCCACTGCCTGACTTTCTGCATGTTCTCCAGCCGTTCTTCAACTGTAGAGAGGGACTGGTCGAGGAGGGAAAGTTTTTCAGCGGTTTCCTTTGCTTTTGTGTTATCACGGATAAGGCTCTCCACTGAGCTTTGCAGTATCTCAAGCTCGCCAGTGAGACGGCGCAGGTCATCGTTGATGAACGAGGACATGCGCTCGGATTCCTGCAAGGACTTGAAGTTACGGTCAATGCCAGTGTTGGTGGTTTCGAGGGTCTCGTTCTTGCGTTCAATGCGCTGATACTTTTCTTCTGCGTCGGAAAGCGCGTCATTGAGCTTGTGTATCTGTACCTGAATGGCCTGCAAGGTATCGTCTGAGGTGATAACTTCGGCAAGCTTTGTATCAACGGATTTGGAAATTTCGAGTAGACGATTAAAGTCGGCCTCCATTTGGTCAATACGGTGCTGTTCCGAGAGGAACTTGGTCATTTTGGCATTGACTTCCTCCTCAATGCGCTTGAGTCGCGTGAACTGATCCTCCAGTTTGGTGGCCTCACTGCTATGTTCAGAGAGGCGATCAAAGTCGCTATTCAGCGCCACGATGCGTTCATCAAGGTCTCTCTTGAGTTCGTTGGCGCGGTCAAACAGCGCGGTTTCCTTAACAAAGGCTTCGAGTTGCTGGTCTGCCCGTACGATAGCTGCGGTGAGGGATTTGGCGTGTTCATCAATGCGGAAAAAAACCTCGTTACGCTGGGCGGTGATTTCACCGGAAACCTGGGCGATGGAGGCGCGGATAACACCCAATCGCTCGTCGTTTTCGAGGATCTGATCAAGCGCCTCCTGGCGTGCAGCCTGAACTGAGGCTTCAAGGCCCTGTATCTTCGAGTTAAGCGAACTCTCCCATTCAGTAACGTTTTTCTGGGACAGGTCCAGCAGGCCGGTGATTTCTCCGTTCCGCGCTTCAATCGTATTGTTTATGCCTCTGAACTTGTCGTTCAGTTCCGCGCTGAAACGCTTTTCGGTTTCTCCAAGTTTTTCTTTTAGTCGCTCATTAAAGGCATCTTCGACACTCTTGCGCGTTGCTTCCTCGTCCTGGGCAAGCTCGGCAAGGCGCGTATCCATTGTTACCTGCCATTCCACGAAGCGCGTATCAATACCTTCGCTCCGCTTAAGGAGGTCGTGGGCGAATTCATCCTCAAACAGACGGAGCTTTTCAGACACATTGTTATAAGCGCTTGTTTTAAGCACAGCCAGTTCTGTTTCAACCTGATCAAGGTCGTGCTTGAGCACATCCGCTGCGTTCCTGAACTCAGCCGCAATCCGCTCACGCTCACGCGACGAATTTGCTTCAAAGGTGGAAAAGTCTTCCCGTACCTTTGTCTCGGTTTCGCGTACATAGCGTCGGAGTTCTTCGTCAAGTTTGGCAGTGTCGTCCGCGAGGCTTTCAAGATTAGAGAACTGCTGTGCCTGGGCAGTACGGTATTCCTCGAACTTCGCGTCGGTTTCCTCAAGCACCTCTTGTTCCGCGTGTTCAGCCGCCTCCCGCATTTTGGTTTTCAGCGTGGCGGCAAAGTCTTTGGTACTCAAGTCAACAGTCTCAAGCTGTTGCTGTATGCGTTCAATCTCATCGGAAAGCCTTTGCTCTAACTCTGAAGATGTGTTTTCAAGATACACGAGCAACTGCTGTGTCTTCTCCTTGGTTTCCATCGCGGTCTGCTCCCATTGGGTAAGGCGCTCGTCCGCCTCGGCAAGCGCCTTTTGCTCGGATTCCACGAGTACGCGGGCCATACTTTCCTCAATGGCACGGGCAGTCTCGCTGGTTTTCTGCTCCAGAGCCACGAACTCCTCTTCGATATGCTGTCGCACGTTCTGGAGCTGGCTTTCCATGTCAGCGGTTTCTGAGGCAAACCGGCGCTTGATTTCATCGGAAAAGGTTTCAAGCAAGGCACGAGAAGTCTCAAGCAGAGAACGCATCTCCTGTGTTTTGTCATCACCTGAGTCAAGAAGCTGTTTCCATGTTTCCAGTTTCGCTTCCACGCTGGCAAGCACCTCTTGCTCAAGCGTTCCCGCCATACCAGCCACCTGTTCGCGTAACGCGGCGAGGGTTTCATCGGTTTTGGTACAGGTGTCGCCCAGCCGTTGTTCGAGAGACCCCGACGCGGCGATAAAGCGTTCTTCTACTTCGGTATTAGCGGTTTCAAGCTGGCTGATAAGCGCCTTTGCCTTTTCATCGCTCTCCTGAACCGTCTGTTGAAGCTGCTTAAAACGCGCCACGACGCCAGCCAGAATCTCCTGTTCCGCGTTGTGCGTATCCTGTTCAACCCTTGTTTTCAGTTGCGTCAGCGATTCCTGGGCATAAGCCCGCGCATCTTTAAGCTGGCCCTCAATGGCAGCGGTTTGACCCTCAAAGTAGGTCTTGATTTCAGCAGAAGAGGCTTCAAGGTCTGAAAGAAGCTGGCGCGTATTGGCGTCCGCCTCTGTTGTAACGCGGTTCCACATCTCAATACGCTCGTCAGTGGCTTCAAGCACCCGTTTTTCCGCGCTATCCGCTATGGTAAGGAGGCGCTGTTCCACATCAGCCATACATTCCTGCGCGTTTATCGAAACCTTTTCCAGATTAGCGAGGAGGCTCTGCGCGTTAGCTTCGCGCTCTTCAACCGTAACCTTCCAGCTTTCAAGGTCGCTTTCAGCCAGGGACCGCGCTTTGATTTCAGCCTGAATCACACTGTCCTTCATTATGGTCTCAATTTGGGTCGCAGTGTTACCTATCTGCTTCTGAAGCGTCTCAAGCTGAGATTCCGCCGCCCCAAGCTCATCAAACACGCGCTTTCTGGTTTCATCGGAGGTGATTTCAATGGTGGCAAGAAGCTCGCGGGTTCGCTTATCACCCTCTTCAGCGGCGTTCTTCCACTTCTCAAGTCCTATGTCGCTCAAGTTACGCGCCCGTATTTCCGCGTCGTCAACCGCCTGCATTAAAGTTTCTTCTATGGTATTAGCGGTTCCATTGATCTCATCCCGCACGGCGTTTAACCTGCCCTCGCTCTCCGCGATAACGATCACATTCCGTTTCCGCGCATCCGCGAATGAGTCTTCAAGTGTATCCATCACCTCTTTTGCGGCATCTTCCTTAGCTTCCACAACTCGCGTCCACTGCGCAATGCACTCGTTGGTCAGTTCCAGCGAGTGCGTCTCAGCGCGATCAACGGCACGGGTCATCTCATCCTCAATACGGGACGCGGCTTCCCGTATCTCCCGCTGAATGGCTTCGATCTGTTCCTCAGCCTTAGCCACTTCGCTGCTCATGTACTGCTGGGAGTCCTCGAATGACGCCTCAATACCATCAAGGAGCTTACGCGCCTCTACATCCCGCAGCTCAGCGGCGTTCTTCCATTTTTCAAGCTCTGTTTCAGAAAAGGCGCGGGCGTGTATTTCAGCCTCACGCATGGACTCGGTCATCTTTTCCTCAAGATGGGAGGAAAGCTCATCAAGCATCAACCGTAACTGCTCGATCCGGCTGGTCGCGCCGTTGATTTCGTCAAGTATATGGCGCTCAGTCTCCGCTGAAACCGTTTCAAGGTCGGCGAGCAATTGTCGCGCCCGTTCATCGCTTTCGCTGGCGACCTGCCGCCATTGTTCAAGTCGCGCTCCGGTCTCTTCCCAGACCTTTGTCTGAATATCGTCCGCGCCCTGCACAATATGGGCGCGTAACGCGGCAATCGCCTCGTCAGTATGTACGGCAAGGTCTTTCAAGTGCTGTTCCATAGCCTCAATTTCATTGGCGAAATGCGTTCTTATTTCTTCAGACGAGGCTTCAAGATTGCTGAGTATGCGCTGCGTGTTCTCTTCCTCTTCTGCGGCAACCTCTCGCCAATGCTCAAGCCGTTCCTCAGTAAGGGCAAGCGCCTTTTCCTCCGCGCCCTTAGCTGCTTTTAGGATACGCGCCTCAAGGTTAATGGTAATAGCGCCTGCGCGTTTTTCCTCTGCCTGAAACTGCTCCTCAATCGCGGCCATCTGGGTATCAACGCGCTTTTTCGTCTCATTAGAAGCCATCTCAACATCAAGCAAGATCTGGCGCATATTCGCCTCGGCCTGCGTAGCGTCGATTCGCCAGCTTTCAAGCCGCTCTCCAGTCAGGTTAAGCACATCCCGCTCCGCGTCTTTCGCGGTTTGCATGAGCCGCGCTTCAATGGAAGAAACGCTCTGCTCAGCAGCGTCGCGTAGGGCTTTCAGCCGCGCTTCCAAAGCCGTGTTTTCATGGAGATTACGCTCACGCGCCTCACTGACCGATTGGTTAAGCTCGTCAAGCAGCTTGCTCCGCGTCGCATCGCCGCTCTCCACTGCCTGCGTCCACGCCTCCTGCTGCGTCTCCCAGACGTCATGCTGGACATGAACAAGGTCGGAAAGCTCCTGTATATCCTTCTCCCACTTAATCTTAAACATTCGTTGCTGAGAAGCCAGTTCCACATTATCGTTTTCCCACTCGCTCTTGTATTTCTTGACCTCATTCTGAAATTCATCAAGCTGAGTACGGGCGTTTTCCTGATGGGTCTTGAATCTCTCTTCAATATTGGCCTGAAGCTGCTGTATCCGTTCTATGGCCTGCTCCTTAAGCTTGACCAAAACCGCGTCTTCCATACCTTCCGCGCTGGCCGCAACCCGCTCCAGCGCGTCAGTCAGGGTTTTATTGATAGCTTCAGTATCCTGCGCAATGCGTTCAGCGCGTTCCTGATCAGCCCGCTCTATCACCGCACGGCTTTCAAGCATCTGCCGCTCAATATCCGCCACCGTTGACCGGAGTTCCATGAGTTTGGCCAGGGTATCGGCGGTCATGTTCTGGGCTATCTTTTCCAGCGCCATGTTGTTCTCCCGCTCAAAGTGATCCTGCAAAGCCTCAAGAAGCCGTTCAACAGTCTCCACCTTGTCCTTCGCGTCGCTGATCCGTTTATGCACCGAGTCAACAAAAGGCCCTTTGTCCTTGATCCAGTTGATATTCTCCTGCACTCGTCCGGTCATGCGCGTAAGTTCTGCCAGAGTACCGTCATAGACATTGAGCCGCTCGTCGATCTTGTTTATCGCGTCGATCTTGATCGCCAGTTCCTCATTGGTCGTCTGTATACGGTTCATCAATTCCTTGGCCGACTGTTGTTTGACGTCAAGAAGCGTACTGTAATCACGTACCGCAGCCTCTTTGTCCGAAACAAATGTGGCAAGGTCTTCCTTTAGCTTTTCCGCGTACTTCCGTACCTTCTCAAGTCCACGGTTATTACGGTCGAACTGTCGAAAGATTACTAGGGTAATCCCGACTATACCTAGAGTGATGAAATTTCCAATACTAAAGATAGATTCCATGGCAATCTACCTTAACACATAATCGCAGCGTTTTGAACATAGCTTCACACCCAGATAGGCTCATACGCTCCAGCGTGCTTGGGATAGCAATCACGCTTTCTGGGTCTGAGGGTATACGGCCCTGCTTCAGCGCCTCATCGCTCCGCGTACTCTTTCTTATTATTAGAAGAGTTGGTTTTGTTTAAAAAATTCGCTTGACAAAAAATTTGAGGGCTGCTTTACTTTCACTATAGTTCGTCGTAAGGCTTGTATGGCTTTGTTGCTGAACGCGGTAGTTCCGATGGCGAGGCGCAACTGGTTTAACGGCTCACCAAGCAGTTCAACGACTGGCAATGGGTGATTTGCCAAACCCATAGCATACATTAAACACTCAGTGAGCGTGTGAAAAGAGGAGAATAAAATATGAAAAATACGGCTCATGTTTACGCGCCCTTAGCAGTTTCTCTATTCATTATTTTCTCTCCACCCCCCCCCCCCCCCCCCTCAATATATACTTAATAGGCACAAAAGAGCTGATTCCAGAGGGGGGCTCCCCTGTGGAGATAATGCTGCTATATTTACTCTGTTTTCCCTCTTCATGTTATACCGCGTTTTATCGCGGTTTCTTCTTCATTTCAGGAAGGACAATATATATCCTTTCCATGCTGAAATTCGATCTCAATAACAATCTTTTTGGAGGTTTTTAGATGAAAAAAATGAAAGAAGGCTTTGTTTTGGGCTTGCTCATAACAATTTCCGCCCTAGGATTCGCCCAGGAAACAGCCCAAGGCACGGTTTCCGTTGACAAGGCAATCATGGATTCGATGGATTATCTGGTGGGACGACTCGACCCCGGATCAACCGTCGTGGTTCTGAACTTCACAGCCCCAAATCAAGCGATTTCGGACTATGTGATCGAGGAACTCACCACATACCTTGTCAACGACGGCAACCTGACAATTGTGGACAGGCGAAACCTAGAACTGCTGGAACAGGAGGTAGACTTCCAGCTCACCGGCGAGGTCAGTGACGCAACCGCCATTGAGTTCGGCCATAGGCTGGGCGCGGAGACAATCATCTCCGGGTCCCTCGTCGTGCTGGGAAGCGAGTACCGGATGCGGATTCAGGCGCTGTCTGTGGAGACCGCCCGTGTTCAAGGGGCGCAAAGCCGCGACATCGCCATGGACCAACGCTTCGCCAACCTTTTGGGGGTGGAGTTCGTGAGGGAGGAAGCGCCGCCACCGCCCAAGGAAGTGCTGCCCTGGGCAAACAACCTGCTCTACATCGGCGCCAGAGGCGGCGCTTCCTTGCGCCTCTTCACGCTTTCGGATGATGTTAAAGGCAAGCTTGAGCCGAACAACTTCACCTATGAAGCGGGCATCCACCTCGGTCTCCAGTTTACCAGCGTCCTCGCGCTGCAAGCCGAAGCCCTGTTCACCGCAGACAAGGTGAACTACTCAGGAGAGAGCTACGAAGCCAGCTTCGAGTCCCAGTCCCTGACACTGGCGGCGCTGTTCAAGCTCACGTTCAGGCCCGGCAAGCTGCTCATCGCCCCATTTGGCGGCGCATACTTCGCCCTGCCCCTGGGACAGCTCAACGTCAACAGCGACAATGACGCGGTCGATAACGCTTCTTTCGATATGTCCATCCCTGTTGGCGTTGTGGGCGGGCTTAACTTCGGCCTCAACATCGGCCCGGGCGCGCTCTTCATTGATGCGCGCTACGCAATGGAGCTGGGCAACACGTCCATCTCAGACAGCAGGGGAAACCTGGGCATTTACTCCCGCGCTATGGCGTCAATCACCCTGGGCTATGAAATCGGGATCATCACGAGAAAGTAAGTTCTCAAAGGAGTTTTTATGAACACACAAACGGTTTGGCCGGCATGGGCAAGGCTCTTTCTTGTCGCGCTGGCTATGATAACAATCGCCTGCGAAGTGCCGACCGACGGCAAGTTCGAGACAAAGATCATCGGTGTCCAGCAGAAAGGCGCTCTGCCCGCGCCGAAAGTGGAGACAATCAGTAGCGTCATCAAGCTGACATGGGACACACCGGAAAAAGACACATACCAATATATCTTTAGAAGCAAAAAACAAGATGATGGTACGTGGGGAGACTGGGCCTGGTTGGGTGAAATATGCACTGAAGGAGAGGCATTTCCTATATCCCAGGAAACCTCTACCTGTACGTTTTATGATTACTTCGCCGAAACCGGTAAGATCTATAAATACGCTATTGATGGTGGACATTATGACTATGAGGCAAGAGATTGGGTTAAGGCTACCGGTGAAGATAGTGCGCCAATAGGAGGAGTCGCACCAGATAACCCTGTAGCTGAGGGAAGCTCCGTTGTTACCTATGATTCAACGACAGGCTATTTGACCTTCAATCCCTCTCTGCAAGGTCCCAAGCCTAATGCGAGAGCCGGTACGCCCAAAGTGTTCTTGGAATTCGATGATGGTAATAGCACCTTCGGGTACCTTTCCGATGCACCGCTTAGTGTCGTCGATCTTACAGCCGTGCCTTTTCCGACAGCATGGTTTCATAAGGATATGTCATTAAAGGTCTCTTATACACCGGTATATGAAGAAACGATCAGTACCTCCAGAGTACATGTCATTTGTGTTCCCGATTCTGATTATGAATTAACCGGTACGCTTATCGATGAAGAAGGTTGGATTACCGGGATTGTCATTCCAGCAGGGGGTTCTACGGAGCCGCCCGCAATGCCTGAGAGCGTGCGCGCATCGGATATACGCGATACCCAGATAACGCTTGCGTGGAATCAGGTAGTGGGAGCAAGCGGATACAATGTTTATCGCGCTGATTCTAGCAACGAAACGTATACCAAGATTAAGGAAGGGCTGACTGTCCGCGAATACATTGATACCGGCCTGAGTCCGTCAATAGAGTATAAGTATCAGGTAAGCGCCTATAATAGCGCAGGTGAAACCAAGTCTCTATCCGTTAATGTAACGACAGCCGCAGTGGGGCAAACACGGCTATCAGCGCCGGCGAATCTCCGCGTAACCAGCGCAACACCATCTTCAATAACCCTCACGTGGGACCCTGTTTCCGGGGGTACTGAATACTACAAGATATACCGGGACGATCTTTCAGGGGCAGGACTTCTCAATACGACTAGCGCGACCTCCTATACGGACAACACTGTTAGCGCCAACACAAGCTATACCTATGAGGTAAGCGCGTATGCTAAAAACGAGGAAGGAGCAGCAGCCTCTATTCAGGGACAGACCCCCACTAGCGCAGAAGGAACAGCACCTGCCACCGCGCCTACCGTTTCCGCAGAAGCGCTCTCTGATGATGGGTCTATCAAGGTAACCTGGACTTCCGTTCCTGGAGCAACCGGTTATATAATCTATTTCTCAATGACTGAAAGCGGGCAATACACTGCTCAGACTCCTGTGTGGACTTCAGCGACAGAGACTTGGTACACAGACACGGATGTTCAGCCCGGCCAGACGTGGTACTACAAAGTGTGTGCGTATAATGCCGCAGGAAATGGTCCCTTGTCCGAACCCGCCGCCTTTGCAACAGCGGTAACGCCGACAGCGCAACTTACCGCGCCTACAGGCATTAGCGCAGTAGCGCAATCGGATGGGTCTATCAGGGTAAGCTGGAATCCTGTTTCTGGAGCATTGGGTTATAGGATCCGTTTCGCAGAGAGCGCAGACGGGGACTTCTATGAATGGGGTTCTGCCTCGACTACAGACACGTGGTACATAGACACAGATGTTTATGTTGGGGACACGTGGTACTACAAAGTTTCTGCATATAACGGCACAGCACAGAGTCCCTTGTCCAGCGAGTACGCCTACGCAACAAGCGCCGTTGCGCCAGTATCAGTACCTGACTACCCCCAACTGAGCTATAAGACCAATAAGTATGACAGCCTTTCTGCGGGACAAACCGTTTATTACTACTTTGAGGTCGTGAGTCCCGGAAGCTATACCGTATGGTGGTACGATAGTGATAATGCGCAAAACAGTTCCTCATACGCGGACATAAAGGTGGGTGTGAAATATTGGAACACCACTGGTTATCTTGCCCCGGTGTCTGATATGAACGGTACAAATTTACATTCGTTCACTGCGGATCATACCGGTTATATCGTTGTAGAAGTACAAGGATATAGTAGCTCATCGTCAGGCCAATTTGCTGTTCAATATTGGTAAATAGTGGTTACTAACGCCGGATGTCGCGCCTGTTTAGGCGCGGCGTCCTGCTTGTGTTTTGGAACAAGTCCCGCATGGTTCGGGACTTGCCCTGAATGGCTTGGGACTTGTCCCGCATGGTTAGGGACTTGCCCTGAATGGCTTAGGACTTGTCCCGCATGGTTCGGGACTTGCCCCGAATGGCTTGAGGCAAACAAAATTGTCTCTGAGGCAAATGAAGTTGTCTCCGGGACAAATGAAGTTGTCTTTGAGGCAAATGAAATTGTCTCCGGGACAAACAAAATTGTCTCCGGGACAAGCAAAATGGTCTCTGAGGCAAATGAAATGTTCTCTGAGGCAAATGAAGTTGTCTCCGGGACAAATCAAATGTTCTATGAGGCAAACAAAGTGTTCTCCGGGACAAACAAAGTTGTCTCTGATGCAAATGAAATGGTCTACGGGACAAATGAAATGGTGTTTAGGGCTTGTTCCTAAACACAAAAGGAGGAAGTGAGAATGACGGGTACTAACCCAATGAAGATAGCGTGCTTGCTCTGGGTCTTACAGGCGGCGGGGGCGTGGGCGCAGACAGCGCCGGCATGGGTGAGCAATCAGGCTGCGGCTTTTCCTGACAGAGACTGGCTCTCCGTTGTGGAGACTGGAAAGGACCGGGAAACCGCCCAGAACGCCGCTATGAACGCTCTAGCGCGGGTGTTCAAAACCGATGTCCAGAGCATGACGAGGGCTTCTCAGGAGTTCGCCCAGGTAGTGAGCGAATCGGACAACAAGAAGATCGCCACCTTTTCTGAAAGCCAGGACTTCGCCCAAGAGGTCAACACCTCTACCAATGTAACCGGCCTCATCGGGGTTCAGAGTGAGGTATGGACAGCAGCCAACGGCACGGTGTACGCCAATGCGCGGATGAACCGCAGAGACAGCGCGGCGCGGTATACAGCCATGATCCGCGAAAACGAGCGAGTCGTCCGGCTTCTGAAGGAAACAGCGGCGGCGAATCCAGGCACCTTTGAAGCCTTTGAGTCCTTGAGCTTTGCCGCCAATCTCGCGGCAGTAACTGACAACTTTCAGAGTCTTCTAGAGGTTCTTGACGTGTCAACAATCGGACGGCGGCCTGAGTATGGTAACGCCGACACCGTGAAAGCCCTTGCTCAGGCGGAAGCCCGGTCTATCACCATCACCATTCAGGTTGAGGGCGATGTCAGCAACCGCATGAGCAGAGCCTTCTCGTCCTTTTTTACCAAACGGGATTTCAGAGCGGCCAGCTCTGGCGATAACGCCTACCTTCTCTACGCGATTCTGGAATTGGAGGATGCTGATGTAGGCAATCAGCGCATCAAGTATGTGCGCTACCTTCTCATGGCAACACTGGAAGACCGGAACGGCAAGGAGGTGTTTTCCTTCTCGGTCAATGACCGGCAGGGGCAGGCTACGGAATCCGCAGCCCGGCAGCGGGCGCTTCAAGCAGCGGAGGCGGCTATTAACAGTGGCAGCTTCGCAACGGCATTTGACGCTTACTTGGCGTCTTTATTGGAATAGAGAGCCTATGCTCTTTATATATATCCGCTCGCATAGCGCGGGACGCATCGCGTCATGCGGGCGGGACAAGAGGAGGCGGATATGAAATCTGTCAAAACAACGGCGGTTGTACTGCTCACGGGAGCGGTACTGGTTTTAGGCGCTTGCGCTACAGGCGAAGAGGCGGCGAACCGGGAGCGGATTCGCTTGTCGTCCGAAGTAACTACGGTTACGGTTGAACATAAAGGCACGGGTCTTGGAATCGACCAATTGCCGATATGGATCACCGCGTACATGAACAGTGGTGCTTCGGGTGTTGAGGCGCTTTCGGAGTACAAGGATGTGTACGCAATCGTGGCTGAGGAGAACGGCACGGCGCTTCAGCCGCTGCTCACGTGGGTGAACAACTTCAACGCCCAGCAGCAGATAGGCGCGACCATCAACACGCGGATAGCGTCGCTCTTCCAGGCGAATGAGAGTATGCTCCCGAATACTGATGAGGCGGTACGGAGTTACAACAACGCGATCAACACTCTGGTATCCACATCGTACACAGGTGCGCGGAAGGACAGCGACTGGTGGATCAAGCAGCGTATTGAAGAGCGGAACAAGGAGACAGAGACCCGCTACCGGGCGATGGTGCTTTACACCATTCCCAAGACTGTGCTCAATGAGCAGATAGCTCAGCAGCTAAAGCAGTTGGCGGAAGGCAATCCTGAGCTTGATGAAGCCTTCAACTCGATTACGACGCAGCTTCTGCAAAAGGGTCTTGATTCTGACCCGAACCCAGCCGCAGCCGCAGCTCCGGCTCCAGCCGCAGACACGAACTAAGGAACGGCAAGGGTCCGCGAATACGCTGCGGTATGCGTACCGTGTTTGTGAACACGCGAATAGCCGCGACAGTTGGCAAAGCTATTCGCGTTCATTCGCGGACTCTTCTATATATATGCGTCCTTCTATGGTAAGTGTGCGCACTGATACGATGTATGGTGTTGACTGGATCAGGGCAATAAAAAAAGCCTGTTGAAAACAGGCTTGGTTACGGGAGCGACGGGTCTTGAACCCGCGACCTCCGGCTTGACAGGCCAGCGCGATAAACCAACTTCGCTACGCCCCCCTAACTTTTTTCACTATACCAACAAAAACAAAAAGTGTCAAGCCTCAAGCGTACATTTTTCTACCACGCTCATACTTGAATTGCTGATATTTTTCACACATTATTTGACGATTGCAGGAATCTATGATATACTTAGTCAATTCTAGTTTAGAAATATCTATCCTGTCTTTATGGATTACGCTATGCAAATTTTTGATACTCATGCCCACATAGGGCTCATTTATGATGACCCTATCGAGCGCCTTATTGTTGTTCAGGAAGCGCGTCAGGCTTCTGTAGCGCGGATCGTGTCGATTTGTAACAGTCTGCGCGATTTCGATCTGGTGTACGAGAACCTGAAATCCGCGACCAATGTGTATCACGCGGTAGGGGTGTCGCCTTCAGAGGTACAGAATCCGGGCAAAGGCTGGCTTCAAAGCATAGAGCGGAATGTTCGGCTGCCTCGCGTTGTAGCCATTGGCGAAACCGGCCTTGATTACTTTCACAAATTTGGGGATCGCAAGTCTCAGATTGAGCTGTTTATCGCCCAGCTTGACCTTGCCACCCGCTTTAACTTACCGGTAATCATACACAACCGCGACGCGGGACGCGATGTGCTGGACATACTCCGCGACCGTCTGCCCCCACGCGGAGGCATACTTCACTGCTATTCCGAGAACGCAGACTATGCGCGGCGTGCGCTCAAGCTCAATCTCTATTTCTCCTTTGCGGGGAACCTCACCTACCGGAACGCCCGTAACCTTCACGAGACCATTGGGGTTATCCCTTTTGACCGGCTTCTCATTGAATCAGAAAGCCCCTTCATGGTTCCGGCCACGTACCGGGGCAAGCGGAATATGCCGAAGTATCTCCCTATCACAGCGAACTGTCTTGCTGATATGCTGAATGTGGATAGGGAGAAGCTGGCCGCGACGCTTTGGGAGAACGCGAACCGGTTGTTCGGCCTTCCCAATACATAGGAGGTGTTATGAAAAAAGTAGCGTTGCTCAGTATGCTGCTCATGGCGGGCGTCTTGTTTGCCCAGCAGCGGCTTTCCCTTGACGAGGCGATTTTTACCACAGGACGCTATCTAAACATGCGGATTCCTTCCCGCGCCACAGTCGCGGTACTCAATTTCCTTGCTCCGACTGAGGCGCTTTCCCGCTATGTTACCGAAGAGCTGGCTCGCGCACTTAACCGTAATCCCATGCTTACGATTGTGGAATACGCCGGGCATACCCAAGTCAGCGAAACAATGATTGACACAGCCCAGCCTATTGGAAGGCAGCTTGGCGTACTGGTGCTGGTGCTTGGTTCCATCACCGCTAACAGTGCGGAGGCTGACTCGCTCACTCTCCGAACAAAAGCCATCTCAGTACAAAACGCTCAAGCCTACTGGACGGGAACGTACTCTCTCTTGCAGGATCAGACGCTTACGCGCCTGCAAAACATTGACTGAAAAGGAGCATATTATGGATGATATACAGATTCATTTACCGAATGGCGTTTCTCTGCGCTGTCCCTTTGCGACTCAAGCTGAAACATTGGTAGAACACTTTGGTGAGATAAAGGGCGGACTTGCGGGGGTCAAGGTGAACAACGAAATCAGGCCGATGTCTACCTCAATTGAGGTAAACGCGAGCCTTGAACCAGTCCCGCTCGAATCGCCGGAGGGCGCGATGATATACCGGCGTTCCCTGTCGTTTCTTCTCGCCATAGCAGCCCGCGATCTATTTCCTCAGCGCGGCCTTTATGTGGGACATTCCTTGGGAAACAGCTACTACTACACGTTTGGAGATGGGGAAGCGCCTTCAGCAAACGAAGTCGCAAGCCTGAAAGCGCGTATGCAGGCGCTGGTCGAAGAGGACTTGCCCATTGTGTTTCACTATATGAGCTATACCGAAGCGCTGGCTATGTTTGAGAAGAATGGTCAGACCGGCACCGCTCAACTCCTTGAAGAACGCAATGACTCGCGGATCAAGATTAACGAGTGTCGCGGTTTCGCAGACCTCTATGTTGAGCCGCTGGTCCCTCGCACCGGCTTACTGCGCGTGTTTGACCTCATGGTCTATTCGAGCGGCTTTTTGCTTTTGTTCCCTGGGGTTGGGAAAGACAAGCTTGAGCCTTTTTCAGGGAGTTCCACGATCTTCGCGGTATATAATGAATATAAGGAATGGGGGCTTACCATAGGTACCCGTACCGTAGGAGACCTCAACCGGCTCATACGGGAACGGGCTATTCGGGAGTACATCAGGATTGCCGAGTCGTTTCAGGCCAAAAAAATAGCGTACATAGCTGATAAGGTCTGTGAGAAACAGGACACTGTGAAAGTGGTGCTTATCGCCGGCCCTTCCAGTTCCGGCAAGACCACCACTGCAAAGCGCCTGAGCCTTGAACTCAAGGTTATGGGCATGAAACCCATTCCCGTAAGCCTTGATGACTACTATGTAAACACAGACCAGACGCCCCGTGATGAGAAAGGCGAGCCTGATTACGAGTGCCTTGAGGCCCTGGACGTTTCTTATTTCAACCAGCAGCTGCTGGCTCTTTTCAATGGTGATGAAGTAACTCTGCCAGAGTATGATTTCAAAACCGGACGCCGCCGTGAAACTGGTGGCAGGCAGATTCGGCTGGGCAAAAGAAGTATCCTCATTGTGGAAGGCATTCACGGCCTTAACGACGCGCTCACCCTGCAAATCCCCCGAAACACCAAGTTCAAGCTCTACGTTTCCGCCCTGACCCAGCTTAACCTTGACGACCATAACCGTATCCCCACGAGCGACAACCGGCTCCTCCGGCGCATAGTGAGAGACGCCCAGTTCCGCAGCACAGGCACAGTAAGCACTATCAAGATGTGGCCGAGCGTCCGCCGCGGGGAACGGCTCCACATCTTCCCATTTCAGGACAGCGCAGACATTGCCTTCAACTCCGCGTTGAGTTATGAACTTGCTGTCCTGAAATTCTATGCCGAGCCTTTGCTTCGTTCAGTGAAGCCAGGTTACCCCGAATACACCGAGGCGGTACGACTTCGCTCGTTTCTGGAGAACTTCGCGCCTATTCCTCCGCAGTATGTGCCGGGTCACAGCATACTGCGTGAGTTCATCGGCGACAGCGACTTCAAGTATTAAGCCTTATGGTAACAAGCCTCCATGCCCAAGCTGTCCCTGTATCGCTGTCAGTGATATGCCCGTATCGTCAACATGAACGGCTTATTACACCTCGTCGGCTGATTCCCAGCTCAGGGGCAGGGGTAGAAGGCTTTGTAAAAAAGGTACATCCCGTGCCTGTTCATCCGCAAAAGGCGTTGTCCAGGAAAAGAAGAAGTGTGCCGCCTCTGCTATTGACGGCAGGCTTATGTTGGCATGGCCTGTGGCGGGGGTGAACGATGGGGTTCCACCCGATACCGTGAGGGTAAAGGGCGCATCACCGTTGATTTTTATGATTACCGAGCCATCGGACACGCGCCGCGTCGCGCAGGCAAGCTTAACAAAAGCCTTGAGTGTCCGGTAAAAGTCAAAAAAAGCGAAACTATAGGCGGAACGGAGTTTGCAGGACTCGGCAAAGCCGGATAGGGCGGCGATTTTCCGCTGTTCTTCTGGTCTGGCGCGTACCGTAACGCTGTCCTCTCCAAGTGTATCCAGAAGCAGCTTGATGGCTTCTGGATACTGTTCTGGCTCGCTCAAGTTAAGCTCCGTTATCTCATTACCCCGCTGTATCGCATAGCCCAGAAACGCGCTTCCGCTGATAACGTACACATTGGCGCACCATGAACTAAGCAAGGCGAAGAGCCGATCTCGCTGCCGCGTGGTGTGGCAGGGTTTAGCCCTATGCAGCTGGTAGATGGCGTCCAGCAGCGCGTCGTCCTTTGCCGTAATCCGCTTTAGGCTCAGGCTGGAAACAAAGTCTCGTCCCAAAGTATGGTGAGTGTTGCGCTTGTTACAGTCAAAAGCCAGATGAGAGCCAAGCGGCGTGTAACCAAAATACTCGTAGCGCTGGCGCTGTCCCCCAAGGCAACTGAAAGCCATGTTGTCTTGCCGCATGTCTTCCAGAGCCATGTTCATAAGGGTCTTCATATAGCCGCGTGAACGAGCGTAGGGGTGTACCGAAACCATGCCAATACCCCGTCCGGGCAGAGTGTCTGCCATAACCTTCATTTCCAGAGGGTATGCCCCGATGACCGCCTTGATCCGGCTATCCTCTTTGGCGATGTAGTGGATGCTATCCATAAAGTATTCCCGGCTGTAGAGCTTGGGTAACAGTGAGGGAAAGTCTATGGGACTGCGAGCGGCGCTAAAAACGTAATTAGCCAAGTCAATGACTTCATCGTAGTCGTCAATGCTTGCTTTGGTATAGATGTTCATGGTTATCAATCTTAAAAGAAAGTGAAAGGATTAACCACAGACCTACGTGGGAATTGTAGTCTCTTCGTTATTGTTATCTTCATTGCTTTTGTATATCCTTCCTCTATGGCAGTACAGAACAGACTTCGATTCGCTACAAGGAAATCGGAGAAACTCAAGGAGCCGGAGGAATTCCGGGTGATACTCCTTAACGATCATTTTACCACTATGGAGTTTGTGATAAACATACTTATCAGTATCTTTCACAAGAGCGAGACAGATGCGCGTCGTATCATGTTAGACATACACCACAAAGGAAAGGGTATCGTAGGGCAATACCCGTGGGACATAGCCCAGACTAAGGCCGAACAAGTACACAGCCTTGCTCGAAAACAGGAGTTCCCTCTGCGCTGTGTTGTGGAGCCGGTGTAAACACGGCCTGTTCACCGATTATTCTATAACAGTATGCAATATTGTGGTATAATTTAGATAGAATTTGAACTTGAAGGAGCAGAAAGATGAAAGTTAACGGCCGTTTGCAGGCTATCATAAACGCCGCTTATACCGAGGCGCGGGGACGGAACCATGAGTACCTGACGCCAGAACATATACTATACGCTGCCCTAGCCTTTGACGAGGTGCAGGAGATTCTTTCCGCCTGTGGCGTCAACCTGGACCAGCTTAAACTGAGCATAGAAAGCTACTTTGATCAAAAGGTTCCAATCAGCGACGACATGGAACCAACCCAGACTGTGGGTTTCCAGAGTGTGATCGAGCGGGCCGTGATCCAGAGTCGTTCTTCCCAGAAACAGGCCCTGGATATCGCCGATGTACTGATGTCCCTCTACGATGAAGAACGGAACTATTGCTCTTACTACTTGCGGAAGATGGGTGTCAAACGCTTTGACTTGGTTAAAGTGCTTTCTCACGGAACCAATACCGAGTTCTACTCTCGGTATGGCTATGAAACAGGCCGGGACAATGGAGAAGATGAGGCCATAGATGGGGCGCAGAAAGCCAAGAGCAATAAAAAAGGCGCTCTGGATCGCTACGCAACCGAGCTGACCGCCCTGGCGCGGGAACACAAGCTGGAGCCAGTCATTGGCCGTGAGGCTGAACTTGACCGAACCGTGCAGGTACTCTGTCGCAGACTGAAAAACAATCCTGTGCATGTGGGTGATTCCGGCGTGGGCAAAACAGCCCTCACCGAGGGCCTTGCCCAGCGTATTGTGGCAGGAAACGTGCCGCCTGCACTCAAGGATGTTTCTATATTCTCCCTTGATATGGGAGCTTTGGTGGCTGGAACCAAGTACCGTGGCGATTTTGAAGAACGGGTGAAGCGAGTTATTGATGAAATGCTCAAAAAAGAACGGACTATCCTTTTCATTGATGAGATTCATACGCTCGTTGGCGCAGGGGCTGTATCGGGCGGGGCGCTTGACGCCTCAAATCTCCTTAAACCCGTGCTGACATCCGGTAAGATACGCTGTATTGGCTCAACTACCCACGAGGAATACAGTAAATACTTTGACAAAGATCGGGCGCTGTCCCGCCGTTTTCAGAAAATCGACGTTAATGAGCCGAGTGAGGCTGACGCTATTGCTATTCTCAAGGGACTCAGGTCCAAATACGAGGAATTTCACAACGTGCGCTACACCGATGACTCCATTGAAGGCGCGGTGAGGCTCGCTGCCCAGTACATCACTGAGCGTCGCTTGCCGGACAAGGCCATTGATGTGATTGACGAGGCCGGCGCCTTTGCCCGTATTGAGGCGTTTAAGCACGAACAGAGCCGCGATGGTCAGGGCGAGGATGGTGGGAAAGAAGTCTTCAGTGAAGAGGCGTTTATCCGCATGGCAAAGGGACTTCCGTCACAGGAAACGCCGGAACACGCGACGTGTATCACTATCGACCTGTCCTTGGTTGAGTCAGTGGTTTCCCGTATTGCGCGTATTCCTGAACGCTCGGTTGGCGAGAGCGAAAAGGACAGGCTACGCGCCCTTGAAAGCAAACTACAGGCGCGTATCTTCGGCCAGGACGAGGCGCTGACCGCTGTAGTCAAGGCTGTGAAGCGATCACGCGCCGGTTTCCGTGCCGAAGGCAAGCCCATAGCAAACTTCCTCTTTGTCGGTCCCACTGGCGTAGGCAAAACCGAGCTTGCCCGCAGCCTCGCCGACATCATGGGTGTTTCCATGCACCGTTTTGACATGAGCGAGTATCAGGAAAAGCACACTGTGTCGCGCCTCATTGGTTCGCCGCCCGGGTATGTGGGTTATGAGGAAGGTGGGCTGCTCACTGACGCGATCCGCAAACAGCCACACAGCGTGGTTTTGCTTGATGAAATCGAGAAGGCGCACTCTGACATCTACAACATACTTCTGCAAATCATGGACTACGCCACCCTTACGGACAACAACGGGAGGAAGTCGGATTTCCGTAACGTGGTATTCATTATGACGAGTAACGCCGGAGCGCGGGACATTGGCAAGAGTCTCATCGGCTTTGGTGAGCGCAACATCGACGAATCAGCCGTGGACAGCGCTGTGGAGAAAACCTTCACGCCAGAGTTCCGCAACCGTCTGGATGCCGTGGTGCATTTTGGCCATCTGTCCAAGGAGATCATGAGATCCATCGTCTGCAAGGAACTCGATCTGTTTAAGAGCCAGCTTGTCGAGAAAAACGTGTCGCTGGAAATTACCGATGCCTGCGTGGAACAGCTTGCCGACGATGGCTACAGCCACGAGTTCGGGGCGCGTAATGTAGGCCGTGTAATAGAAGAAAAGATAAAAACCTTTTTTGTCGACGAGGTTTTGTTTGGCCGTCTCTCCGAAGGCGGCGCGGCGCAGGCCGAGTTCCGCGACGGCGAGTACCATATCGAGATACTTGAGCCTCTTGAGCTTGCCGAAATCGCTGAGACTGCGGAAAAGGTTACCAACAGTTTAGAAATTCCCGACAAGCCAGGACAAATGGCGCAGGCAAAGCCCAAACTGGGTATGACAGATTAGCAAGGAGGCCGACAAGCCGGGGAAGCCCTTGTCGGCGAATACTTTAAGGCTGTAACAAACATGAGCTTCCCCTTCAGTCAATTGTTCCATTGATATTGCCGGTCGTTGTAAAGTTCAGGAATTCTGTCACAGAAGTAGAACATACGTCCTTCTTGCATATTCTTTCGCTTTATGGTATAAATGCCCCAGCTATGAACGACAGACGCCTAAGCGCCAACAACAACGCAGACCGCGCCCCCGCGCCCCCGCGCCCCCGCGCCCCCGCGCCCCCGCGCCCCCGCGCCCCC
>JAISAE010000021.1 GCA_031266875.1 Treponema sp. | reverse complement strand
ACACTCCTTGGCCTGGGCGATGGAGGACGCGGCGACGCTGGAGACGGAACTAGCGCGGGAACGGACGAACAGCGCCCGCCTTAACCAGAGCGCCCGTGTCTGGCGCACAGTGGCTATCGCGGCGGGCGTTCTCGCCCTTGGCGCGGGGGTCGCGGCGGTCGTCTGGTGAGGGCGAGGATCGCCTGGCTGATCGTGCATTTATAACCTATCATGTGCGATAAATGCGTAGTATGTGAGTTAAGAAAGCGATCGTAAGTATCGATAGTATAAGTAAATATATACTCCACAATGAGATAAACGGTGGGCGGGGCGGGGACTTAAAATCCCCTCCCCGCAAGGGGGTACGGGTTCAACTCCCGTTCTCAGCATCGCGGAATTCTTTATAATACAAAGAGTTCCGTTACTCTCGCTCTCTTTTGTAAAGTAAAAACTGTGGGGACCGTGCGTTTATTTTTCATCTAGGAGATACTTATGTCTAAATCCCCCCAGCCCTTTCTTGTTACGCGGCGAAAGGACGCGAAGACCTTCCCGCTCACTCTTAACGTCTCTTGCGGCCTTCCTTCCCGCGTGTGCCGCGAGTGGATACGCAGGAGCTTCCAGAACCTGCCGGACGTGCTCGCGGCACACCGCCAGCCGAAGTCAAAGGCGGCAGCCACAATAGGGGCGCTCGCGCTTATCGCCTATCTGAAAAACAATCAGACCGTGCCTGTCGTCAAGTCCGACGTTACGGTAGGACAGTGGCTCGAACTGTTTACCGCTCTTGAGACCAGCCCACGGGCGGCGCGAAACGTGGCGCGAAACCGCCCTAACTCCATTGATACCATAGCCGACTACGAATCCTATTACCGGCTTCACGTCAAAGACGACGCTTTTAGTGACCTCAAGATGGACAGCGCCAATGACGAAGACGCGCTTCTTTTACTGGGACGGCTTGGAGCGAGACAACTCCACGCCGGACGCCCAATGGCGGGAACGCGCACCTACGAGGCCGTGATCAAGTTCGTCCGCATGGCGTTTCACGAATACGGCAGAACGCGCCAACGCTGGATAAACCCGTTTCAACATCTTGACCCACCGCAGGGTATAAGACACGGGAGATCGGACACGCTCACTGACAACGAGGTTGTCCGGCTATTCGCTCCCGGCGTGTTGCTTGACGGCATGGAGCGGGGAGTGTGCGCGGCTATGTTCCTCGCCGGTCTTCGGCGGGCGGAGATTGTCGCTCTGAAACCGGAAGGCCGTGACTGGAAAACACCTAAGCTTACCGTGCGCCGGGCATGGCAAAAATTTGATTACAATGGCCGCGTGCTTGGGCCGACGAAGAGCAAGCGCGAAAGGGAGGCGCCGTTTGACGGAGTGTTACAACAAGCTGTCAGAAAGTTATGGGAAGAAAACGGGCGGCGCGAGTTCGTGTTTCGTTTCAAAGGCGGGAAGATGCCTACGCCCCACTGGTGGAACGACCATTTTCACCGGTGGCTGGAACGGGCTGGTATCGACACGGGCGGGCGAAAGATAGTTCCTCATAGTTCCCGCCATTCCCTCGCGTCGACGCTGGAAGCGCGTAACGTTCCGCTGCGCTACATTCAGGAGCTTCTTGGACACAGAGCGACCTACAGACCACGAAGATATACCTGCATGAGACCGCCGGCACGATAAGCGCCATTAGCGCCAAGATTGGGGAGGTTATGGTGAGCGCTGGAGAAGGCGCTGACGCCTAGATGAGACGAGGGGAGCGCGGCAGGTGCCACGCTTTTTTATCGCTGTATGCTATTTTTTACAATTAGCTTGCCGAGTGTGCCAAAAAACATTTCAGCGTTACATTCGTAGTAGTATTCTTTCATTATATCATACCCACGCAAAGAACTGTCGGCAGATATGGAAGACCCCGCATAAAAAAGTATTGAAAAAATTCTCTTTCATATTCGCAAACCATACAGAAAATTTAGGATATTCTTCTTCTCCTACACGAGGTATATTTTGTATATATACAATTTCATTATTTATTACAGACTGGCCCGTTTCATCTACTTGAATGATAAACTTGACCGGATCAAAGACAAAACATTCCTTGTAAATATAGCTATATGAATCGGTGAAACCTGCAAATAGATCATATTCGTAAAGTAGCTCAAGGACTATATATCTTGCCTCAACATAAGTAGTTTCATAAACACGAATAGCTTTGAAGTTATTGAACTCCTCCAGAGAGTTAGAACTTTTTATTTTATTAGGGTTTCCATACCATTCACCCTCAGACTTGAGCCATCCTAGTAGCCTCGGTCAGTTCCGCAAGCAACACGAATTCGGATGGGGAAGGATCGCTTGTTCTTGCCTGTCCAAACATGGCCGAACCGATAATAGCCAAAACCAAAACAAGAATCAGCTTCTTCATCTTAATCCCTCCTAAACGGTATCACTTTACCGTCATCGGCACTGATTGCGCGGGAATAAACGATATTATGTTATCACTCTCAGCCATCACGTGAGGACTCTTTCCCCCTGCCCATAGCTCTGTTCATAGCGCGATAACTTGACGGCGATGATACCCACCACATCCTGCCTGTCCCGGTCGTCAAGCCGCCTGTAGCTGTCAAGCAGGTCGCGTTCATCGGGAGCAAGGCCGCACTCATCCTCGCCGGTAAGCAGCCATACCACCGAGACCTTTAAAAAGGTTGCGACACGGTATAGTTCATCTGCCCGTGGAACGATACTTTTGACACTCCACGATGATATGGTTGTCTTGGGTATATCCAAATCAATCAGAAGCACTTTCCGTCCAAAGCCCATGGCTTCTAAGCGATTATCAATACGTTCAACTATATCATGTCCGTTAATATCCATCTATATCTTATCGTCAAAAAAAATACGAAATTTCGCACGAATTTTGTTGACAAGTACAAAATATAGTATTGCTATGAAAACAATGTACGATTTCTCGTACACCACCCTGTCCCCACCCGCCTTTCCAAAAATCTCCTTTGGGCGGGCAAGAGGACTACCCCGCGACGTGGGTCTTGGCGGACTTGTGCGGCACGGGAGCCGGTACACGGGTTACGGCGCGTATCGCTGATGTTGGCCACCCAGCCCTTTGAGTGACCGTAACCGCTCTTAGGGCTTTATCACCCATGACGGCGTTGGATACGGTGTTTCGGCCCGGCCGCGCCCTGTGGGTTCTAGGGAAGGGGTTCCGGTTTGGCTTTAGGCGGGCGGCCACGCTTGGCGTCCTTGATACGGTCAAGGGTATCGGGAGGGTAAAGAGCCTCATAAGGACAGGGGCTTAATGCCAAGCCTATGGATACGGACTTCAATGGTGTTTTTCTAAGACCGATCGCTTCGATCAGTTCTGAAATAGTTATGCCTTCTTTAGCCATAGCGGGAATATCGGTGAATTTATGAGCTTGTACAGCATGGAGTACGGCATCCCTATCCGCGCCGCCGCCCTGATACCCAAAATCCGCTCACTCATATACGCTCCGAAAGGATGCTATCAAGAACGCTATTTCTCACCCCGCTCCTCCCAAAATCCGCTTATCTTCGCCACCAGAGCCACCCTCGCCGACGATAAAGAGGTTTCTGGAAAGGGCAGGCGGGGACAGGGGTAGGAATCTACTTTCGTAGATTTTATTAAGAGTATAATAAATGTATATATGTCAAGCTATTTCTTCTACAATCGTTGATTCTTTTGTCGAAAAGTTATAGATGGAATCAGCGTTTTGGTGTAATGTAAGTAAGATGATTGACTCTATGAGCATAACGCGAAAAAAGTTTCTCATAGATTGTGGTTTGTCCCACTCTGCTATATCAACAGGGCTGAAGCGTAAAGATTGCCCAACGGCAGAGGTTGCCTATAAGTGCGCTCGTGTTCTTGATACCACGGTCGAGTATCTGCTGACTGGTCAAGACCCGCAGGGTCTTGCTCCTGATGAGCGCAACGTGCTTAACAGCTACAGGCGGCTTGACGACCGGGACAGGCAGGAGGTGGTGGGTATCATCGCCGTCAAGTTGTCGCGCTATGAACAGAGTTATGAGCAGGGGGAAAAAGCCCTCGCGTGATGGCTGAGAGCGAGCGTATAGTCTACCGCTTCCCCGACGGGAAGCGGATAGAATAGAAGTGATACCCTTCAGGAAGGATTGGGATGAAGAAGATAACGATATTGGAGAGTATAAAGAGATTATTTAATTTTCTAAAAAAACGAAAACCAAAACAAAATTCGGTTTCTCACCGTAAAAAAGGAACATTGATTAAAAGAGCCAAACCTGCGGCCAAAAAACAATCCCCGCTGCTGGTTTTAGATAAAGCCGATGTCAGTATTAAACGACATGCCTTTGATAGAAGTAAAATACCTCAAGGACCTTTTACCAACGCGGATTTTGATATTGATAAAAATCCAATTCTCAAAAAGCATTCCAACTACAACGAACTTGTACGGTCGAGTTATGCTAATAGAAATAACGGTATTGACTTTCTAAAAGAAGCAGTAGATGTATGTAAAAGACAAATATCTATCTCTGCTGATGTCGCATATTGGATCCATGCTGAAAATGAACACAAACGCAAGCAAATTGAACAAGAATACGGTATGTCACCGATTGAGCATTTTAGAAAAATTAGAGTAGAGAGTGGGTTACCACCACCAAAGGATGGGTATGACCCATGTGGAATGCCAGAACATTTAGGGTATAAACAACTTTGTATTATCTGTGAGAAGCAAGATTTCTTTGACGAAGTAATTAACATCGCGGAACAAGCAAAGGAAGAAGGCTAGCGCGGAGACTGGGATAGCCGTATTGAGAAGGCAAAAAAGAAACTTGGGGCAAATGCATAATAATAAAAAATGAGTGTAGCATTATGAAAAGTTTTTTAGTTTTAGTTTTCTTTACAATTATCTTGTCGATTTATTCTCAACAAAATCTAAATGATGAATTGAAAACGGCAAGCCAAATAACAAATTCTACTGAAAGGCTTAATGCTTATGATAAAATTCTCGAAAAATATGATATTAGAACAAATAGTGAATCAACTAGTACTGGAGAATGGAGTTTTGGTGTAAAAACAGACCCTATTACCGATAGTAAAATAATAACATTTATGCTTCGCGCAATTTCAGGTTCTGGTATATATGGTGATCCTATCTATTTAGTTATTAGATGGGATAAAGGCGAAGTGGAAAAGCATCATTTTATCTAGGCGATCCTTTAACAACTATTCAAAGTTTATTAGATGTTAATCAAGCAATTGCTAGGTGTACTCCATATAGTGAATCGCCGATTACTGCAATTTTCGACATTACTGGTTTAAAAGCACTAGCAACGCAATATGATAGTGATTTAAAGTGGTTTTAATGTAAAAAGGTTTTTCTACGCCGCATAACGTGAGATTTGCGCTCTACGGAGGACAGTCGCCACTCCGGGGTGAGGGGAACGGCAGTCGGGTGTGCGCTGTGGGCAAGGGACAATAAAAAATGAATTTTTGCAATAAAGGGCGCGGCCTCCCGCCGCGCTCCCCGTGTCTCATCCGGGCGTCAGTACCCTCTCCAGCTTTTCCCGCGCTTCGTTGTAGTCCAGCACCCGCGGAACATGGCTGTAGTGTTCCATCATGCGCCCACTCTTATGCCCGGCCAGCGCCTGTATCGCAGGATCGTTTATGCCTGCCATACGCCCCAACGTGATATAGGTGTGGCGCAGACCGTGATAGGTCAGATGCCGCGCCTTGATCTGTTCGCCGTCTATCCCAATGGCCGCCAATGCTCGACTAAAGGCGTCACCAAACCACGACGCGGATACCGGCATATCACCATCCACGCCGGAAAACACAAAGCCCGCGCCGCCGCCCAGCTTGTCGAGCGCGTCCACGACCGCGCTCGGTATAGGCACCGTACGCTCGCTCCCGCGCTTAGGCCGCTTATCTCCCTCATGGCTGATCCAATTGTGCCGTATCCTGATAACGCCGTCCACGATGTCTTCCCAGCGCAAGCCCCGCGCTTCACCGCGCCGCATACCGCATAGCGCGGCCAGCAGCGCCGCGAGCCGGTCTCTATCGCTCTTCATCGGTACGCGGGTGAGCGCCTCCACCTCGTCCTTGGTCAAGACGCCGCGTTCCCGCAGTCGCTCCCGCGCTTTCTCTACCAGCGCGAAAGGGTCTGCCGCAAGCTCTTGCCGCCTCACCGCGTACCGTACCGGCACCCTCATGGCGCTGATGACGGCGTTGACGCGCCGTCCCGATAACCCGTGGGTCTCTATCGCCCATAGCTTCCAGTCCTCGATCATGCCCGCCGTGAGTTCCCCAATCGACAACCCACGTAAGCCGGGATATGTCTTGACATGGGTCTCTATGTCATGCCGGTTAGCCTTGACGTATGCCGCCGATAACGCCTCGCCATCTACCTTAGCTTTCTTGCGGATGTAGACACTATCGTCGCGCCAGAAGTCCAGCAGGTACTTCACAAACCCCATATCCGCCAGTCTGCCGGTATTTACCGGCGCGATTCCAATGCCTGTTGCCGTCGCCGGAGCGGGCGATAGTTGGTGCTTGAGATACTCAATGAGTAGTGTCGCCCCTGTTTGCGCCGCCGCCTTAGCGCGTGGCTCCCGGTACTGGGCAAGCTCCGGCGGCAAGTTGGCAAAGCTCTTAGACATCCACGCCACGCATACTGACGCGGGCAGACCCGATACTGGGTAGAGGGTGACGCGATACCGGTTATCGGTACGCTTGTAGACATGGTATGGTTCCGCAACTCTCGACATAATAGCCTGCTGATAACTGGTCTCTGTGGTTAATCGGTCTATGATTGAATACAGGCGGGCTTGTAAACCATTAGCTATAACAACTTATATTTGAGGCTGAGAGGATTCGAACCTCCGACCTTCAGATCCGCAATCTGATGCTCTATCCAGCTGAGCTACAACCTCTTACACGACAAAAGTCGCAACGGAGCAGGGGGGATTCGAACCCCCGGCACCCTTTCGGGTGCGACGGTTTAGCAAACCGTTGGTTTCGGCCACTCACCCACCACTCCAATGGGATTACCTACAATGCCATTGGTGGGCCTTCCACACATTGACACGGAGCAAGGGGGATTCGAACCCCCGGCGCCTCGCGGCGCAGCAGTTTTCAAGACTGCCACCATCAACCACTCGGACATCGCTCCAGATAACATCTTTATCATACAGGAGCGAAAAATTTATGTCAAGCTCCTAATCCCAAATTTCAGGTTACAAAGTATGAAACACAGTTGCTCCAGCGCGGGGAAACTCTTAATGTGCCGCAGCTCATGTATCGCATATATTCAGACTTATGACTTCAACGGGAACCGCGCTGCGCCATTCGCGTGTTCAACCACATAGGTATACGCGGTCTCAAAATCAGGGACGCCGCCTGTCGCTCCTATACGGGTTACGTTGTGGCTCGCTACCGCGTTGGCAAAAACCGCAGCGGCTTCGGGAGACCAGCCTTCAAGCAGTCCGCGCAAGAAACCGCCCACAAAGGAATCACCCGCACTGGTGGTGTCAAGCGGCTTGAATTCACTGAACGTGGGGATACGCCACTCGTCCTTGAAGTCGGTGAGGTAACAGCCTTCACCGCCAAGCTTCACGACAAGGAGTTTCGCGCCAAAAACTGAAAGCACTGAACGTATGCCGGAAAGTTCTGTTTTGCCGGTAAGCGTTTTTGCCTCACGGTAACTGGGGAGCATGGGTTCAAGCCGGTGGAGCCAGTATACGCTGCCATGCGCCTCACCGCCGCCAAAGTCCGCCGCAGTGAGTTTACCCGCTTGATGCGCACGTTTGAAAAGCGCTGCGCTGCCGCCCTCGTCCATGCCGCGCATATACATGGCGCTCCCCACGTACACAATGTCAGCCTCGTCAATAAGTTCTTCCTTGACATACCGGTATGACAGTTCGCTATTAATCACACCGGATACCAGAAAGTGCCGCTCACCTTCAGGCTCAATGAGGATGTGTGAAACACTGGTGGGCAATAGGGGATGACGGCAAAACGAGCGCAGATCAATACCCAGCGCGGTAAGCCGTTCCACCACAAAGTCGCCGTAATCGTCATTGCCAACAAGCGCACAGAGCGAAACTTCTACCCCAAGTTTTTTCAGCGTAACAGCAACATTAGTCGCGTCGCCACCAGTAGTCCAGACAGGCGGCTCTATACGGACACTGTCACGGGAAAATACCGCGCCAGATACAGGGCGCAACGGTACATCAAGCGCCACAAGCCCTACACAGAAGATTTTTTTCATTACTATACCTTTGTAGAATAACGTTACGAAGTTTCATCGCCTCATGAGCAAACCTTAGTATTTGTCATCACTGCCAAAAATTTTGATCTTCCTGACCGTCTCTTCGTACATAGCCGCTTCAACTTTGAGATTGAGGTCTGGGTAAGCATGTACCGCGCACTCGGCCCGCGTCTTGTTTATCGCCGCAGTGATGGTGTCCGTGTAGATATTCACTTTGTGTATGCCGCCTTTGATGCTGTTCCTGAAATCATCGTCGGAAAGACCGCTGCCGCCATGCAGTACCAGCGGCGCATCCACTTTGGCGCGAATCTTTTTGAGCAGCTCAAGATCAAGGCGCGGCGTCTCAACGTAAGCACCATGTGCGCTTCCGATAGACACCGCGAGAAAGTCCACACCAGTTTTTTCCACAAAATCAGCTGCCTGCGCCGGGTCTGTGTATACGTTCTTCACTTCCCCGCTCGCCTGACCGACCTTACCCAGTTCACACTCCAGCCCCACACCCATAGGGTGAGCAATGCGGGCAATGTCCGCGCTGTTCCGTACGTTTTCCTCATAACTAAGCGCAGAGCCGTCATACATCACTGATCCAAAGCCCGCATAGAGCGCCCGCATGATGTTATCAAACGTGTAGGTGTGATCCAAATGTACCGCGACAGGCACTTTCGCCATACGCGCCGAGTAAAGCAACAGAGGCGCGAGCCAGTCAAAGTCGCGGTACTTCAACAGCACCTCAGCAGTACCGATGATGATGGGTGAGCGCATATCCTCGGCGGCGCGAATGTAGGCGCGCACCATTTCAAGGTTCGACCCGTTGAAGTAGCCAACCCCATAGCCGCGCTGCTGCGCGTCCGCAAGAATGTCCTTCATTAGATAAAGCATATTCATCTCCCTTAGCTTCTGTTATACCACAGGCCGCAGCGCCGCGTCAAAAAAAGTGCTGCTTGATTCAGCAACTCAACGTTCATCGTTTTTGTCTACAGCGACTCCCCAGGCAGAAAGTTTTAAACGCATTTCTGTACGTTCCAGAGATACGTGTGGAAGCTCCAGAGATACGTGTGGAGCTTCTAGAGCTACGTGTGGAAGTTACAGAGATGCGTGTGGAAGTTACAGAGCTACGTGTGGAGCTTCCATAATGCGTGTGGAGCTTCCAGAGATGCGTGTGGAAGTTCCAGAGATACGTGTGGAAGTTCCAGAGATGCGTGTAGAGCTACCAGAGATACGTGTGGAGCTTCCAGAGATGTGTGTGGAAGTTCTAGAAATGCGTGTAGAGCTTCCAGCGATGCGTGTGGAAGTTCCAGAAATGCGTGTGAAGCTTCCAGCGATGCGTGTGGAAGCTACAGAGATGCGTGTGGAAGTTCTAGAGATGCGTGTGGAAGTTCCAAAGATGAAACAAGTACCGGTATCCCGGTGTTAGGGTCAGAGACGCAGGCGTTGGGGTCAGAGACGCTTGGGTTGGTGCCAGAGACGCAAGCGTTGGTGCCAGAGACGCGGGCGTTAGGGTCAGAGACGCAAGCATTTGTGCCAGAGACGCAGGTGTTGGTGCCAGAGACGCAAGCATTGGTGCCAGAGACGCAAGCGTTAGTGCCAGAGACGCAAGCGTTGGTGCCAGAGACGCGGGCATTGGTGCCAGAGACCCAGACGTTAGTGCCAGAGACGCTTGGGTTGGGGTCAGAGACGCGGGCGTTAGTGCCAGAGACGCAGGCGTTAGGGTCAGAGACCCAAGCATTGGTGCCAGAGACGCGGGCATTGGGGTCAGAGACCCAGACGTTAGTGCCAGAGACGCAAGCGTTGGTGCCAGAGACGCAGGTGTTGGTGCCAGAGACGCAGGTGTTGGTGCCAGAGACGCGGGCATTGGTGCCAGAGACCCAAGCGTTGGCACCAGAGACGCGGGCGTCGAACAGCGCCGCAGCCTGTGTGGTTTTGACAAAATTTATAAATCTGTTTAATCTATTGCTATCATGTTAGAGCCTAAAGAATATATTGCTGATTGGCCGGATATACCGTATCCAAATTTTAGCGCGTGGTTATCCGCCATTGAGGAACAATGGCAGGATAAGACCGCTATCTATTATCGTTCAGGGAAACAGAAAGAGTTTACCCAATGGTCGTTCACGCGCCTTGGGGAAGAGAGCCGGCGGGTGGGGCGTGGTTTGCTTGCCGCAGGCTTGGTCAAAGGGGACCGGGTTGTGCTGTGGGCCGAGAACCGGCCTGAGTGGATGGCGACCTATCTTGGCGCGGCAGTCGCTGGTCTGGTCATTGTGCCGGTTGATTTTTTAGTATCTGAAAAAGAGTGTTTTAACATACTTGAGATAACCAAGGCCAGGGCGTTTTTTTATTCTGCGCGGAAAAAGGATTTTGAAAAAGCAGCGGCTAAGGTAGGTTCGCTCAAGACATTCGTGTGCTTTACGGACCAGGGTGAGCGGGCATATCCAGCGTTTGGCCAGGGCGCGGGCTCTCAAAAGCTCCCTGCTGCGGGCGAGATTGCTGAACACGATCCAGTGTCGATTGTGTTTACCTCTGGCACCACTGGTTTTGCCAAGGGCGTAACGCTCCACCACAAAGGCATCATCGCCAATGCCAATGCCGCGATACGTTCTCTGCGGGTGGTCTCGTCCGATATATTCATTAACGTGCTTCCCCTGCATCACACCTACCCCACGGCCTGTTCGTTCATATCACCGCTCTCCTGCGGGGCGGGAACTATCATTGTCGAGCGTCTCGTTGGACAGGTGGTTATTGATGACATCCACGACGCGGGCGGAACTTTCCTCATTGCCGTGCCGCTCCTCTACGACAAGGTTATGGCTGCCATTGACCAGAAGTATCAGCAGCTTCCTTCTATATTAAGGGTAGTTCTAGACGCTCTGCGGAGGATTGCCCTCAAAGAGGCTAATAAGGGCAACTTCGAGTTTGGGCAGAAGGTGTTTAAGTTTATCCGCAAGAAGGCGCGTCTTGAATCGATCCGTATCATGGTTGCGGGTGGCGGGCCGCTCAGTATCAAAACAGCCGACTTCTTTGACTCGTTTGGCTTTAACATTGTGCATGGCTATGGCATGAGCGAGAACAGCCCGCTTATCAGTGTGAATACGCCGTGGCACAAGCGGAACGCTTCGGTTGGGTTGCCGGTTAAGTACACTGAGGTCAAGATCATTGACAAGAATGACGAAGGCATGGGCGAGATCGTCGTCAAGTCCCCGTCTATCATGCTTGGCTACTACGAAAACCCTGAAGCCACAGCGGAGATGTTCACCAGCGACGGGTTTCTCAAAACCGGCGACCTCGGTTACATGGACGAGGACGGCTTTATCTACATCAGCGGCAGGAAGAAGAACCTTATTGTCAGTTCCGGCGGCAAAAACATCTACCCAGAGGAAATTGAGGGACATTTCAGCGGGTCGTCTGTGATTGGAGAGATTCTGATCGTAGGACGGAAAGAAAAGGAATATGGCGGCGAGCAGATCTTTGCGGTGGTGGTTCCCAACTTCGATGCCCTGGCCAAAGATTACCCGAATCAGGAACTCACGGACGAGTTCCTCAATGGTCTGATAAAAAAAGAAATCGAGACCGTGAATCGCACGCTGGTGGGGTATAAGAAGATAATGGACTTTATCCTGCGCCGTGAAGTGTTTGAGAAGAACGCCCAGCAGAAGATACGGCGCTTTCTCTACAAGAGCTATGAGAATCCGTGAGTTACCATGCAAGAATTATACAACACCATACAAGACAGAATTGAGAACGAACTGGACGATCTGTTTGCCATTGCCTGTTTTCTTTACGAGAATCCTGAGCTGGGGAACGAGGAATACAAGGCGCATAAGATACTCACCGAGACACTTGGGGCGCATGGCTTTACCATTGACGACCAGTTCTGCGGCTTTCCCACCGCGTTCCGCGCTGCTTACGACAGCGGCAAGCCTGGGGCTTCCATTGCCTACTTCTGCGAATACGATGCTCTGCCGGATATTGGCCACGGCTGCGGCCATAACCTCATCTGTACCATGTCACTTGGCGCGGCCTTTGGTTTACAGGCGGTTCTTGACTGCATTGGCGGCAAGATCGTGGTATTTGGCACACCGGCTGAGGAGACCTTTGGCGCGAAGGTTGCTATGGCTGATCAGGGTGTATTTGATGACATGACGGTTGGGATTATGACGCACCCTAACAGCGTTACCAGAGAGAGCGGCCCATCAATGGCGCTGCGTCCGCTCATCGTGAGCTATACAGGACGAGCGGCTCACGCTTCAATGGCGCCTGAAGCCGGCATCAATGCTCTTGACGCCCTGATCCTGTTTTACAACGGCGTGAACGCGCTTCGTCAGCACGTTACCCGCGATGTGCAGTTCCACGGTATCATTAGCGCCGGCGGCGTGGCCCCGAACATTGTTCCTGAATACGCGGAAGCGCGTTTTTACATACGCGCCGCAAACATGGCAAACCTCACGCGGGCTGTGGAGCGTTTCAAAGAATGTGCCGCTGGCGCGGCAAGCATGACCGGCGCGACGCTTGCCATAAAGCCGTTTCAGACGGCCTATGCCGATATGGTAACAAATCAACCCCTGTCCGCTGTGTATAATAAGCACCTGCGCAATCTGGGCGAAACCATATTGCCGGGGGAAATAGGCGGCTCTATTGATATGGGCAATGTGAGCCATCACATTCCCTCGGTTCATGGCTGGCTTGGCTTTGGCGACCCGAACCTGATCATCCACAGCAAAGCCTTCGCGGAGCGCACCATCACCGGCAACGGCAAGGCTCTGCTCCGGCGCGGCGCTCTTGCCATGGCCTTCACTGGCCACGACGTTATTGTGTCAAAGGAACTGCAGCAGCAGATTGCCTTATAACACTTTCTTTCCGCCGGAAACCGACAGCGTCTGACCGGTCTCGTAATTCTGCTCAATGACATAGTAAACCGCACGCATTACATCCAGCGCGGTACACGAGCGCTTCATCGGAATTTTTGCCTCATAGTAGGCTTTTACCTCGGCGATAGACCTTGCGCTGGGAACCTTGCCGGCTTTGAGGTGTTGTGCGAAAAGACCGGTTTCAGGGTCTGTCCAGAAGGGGTGATCAAAGTTGTTACTGGGACAGATCGTGTTTACCTTTATGTTGTACTCGATCAGTTCCAGCGCAAGGCTCACGGCCAACCCCAGACATTCTTGATTCTCGCCGTAAAAATACTCGCTAATCCGAATGATATCGGTTATCCATGAGGGCGCGGTACGAAATTGGCGTCTGAATAGAAGCCCCGCGTATTTGGCTATGAGGAAAAATGCGGTATTGCGTGTTTTAAACTCCTCAAGGCTCCGCTCAAGCAGATTTCCCCGCTCAAGCATGTTCTCAGCACAGATACAGATGTCCAGGCCACCGGCTGTTTCCGCTATGGTATTGAACAGGGCCTCGACCGAAGCCTCATCAGTATGGTTCACCTGAACCGGAATAGCCGCTGTTCGTCTGGCGCTGGTGTTGATGGCATTGGCGAGTTGCTGCGCCGTTTCCAGATTAGCGTCTGCGATAAAGACCAGCGCACCGGAGTAGGCAAGGCTTCGTGCAATGCTTGCCGAGTTCTGTGCATCTCCCTCAAGCAGGGCTATTTTGTGCTGTACAACGCCGGCGCGAGTGGCTGCGTCAAGTTTCGGTTCAGCCGACAGCGGGTGGCTCTGGGGAGCTTTTCCTTCAAGCATGGAGGCTGTTTTGCCATACATGCGTTTTCGTGCGGCGTCAATGTCTTTATCGATCCAGTAGAACGCCTCAATAGCGCCGACGGCATTCTCAGTGCCACGTTTCAGTACGATGCAGGACGGCTCCTTTTTTGCAGCCTCCTGCTTCATGGCCGCTTCCACACCACTGGGAGCTTTGTCGAATTCCCAGGCTGTACAGGCTTCCTGAAAAACCTTTGCCGCAGCCTCTTCGTCCAGAACACCATCCCGCAGGGCCGGGGAGATATCAACCACAAGCGCGTCAGCCGACACGGTTTCCTCAGCACGTTCACAACGCTCATGTACAACAACCCAGGGATACCCCGCTGTGTTGATAAACAGCCCCCTGATGATAGTCGCAATAGCGGCATATTCCTTGTATTCCATCTGTTTCCTTCCTTAAAATGATGTATCAATGATAACATAGACTTCAAAATATGAGAAGTTGATACGTTTCTGGTTCCATAGCTCTAATATATACTATTATAAGTACAGAGGTATAAATATGAAGATTGGTTGCTGTTTGGGTCCTTTGGCAAAGGACGAGGCAAAAACAGGCGTTACGATTATCCCTATGATAGCGGAGCTTGGTTTTGATTACCTAGAACTTCCGCTGGCTCAGATGATGAGCGCCACAGACGCTCAACGGGTCGAGCTGGCCAAAGCGGTAGAGGCTGGGGGTATTCCAGCCATGGCGTGTAACAACTTCTTTCCGGCGCGGTTACGCTTGACCGGCCCGGAGGCAAAGCTGGATATGGCGCTTGAGTATGCAAAAGAGGCGTGTGAATGGGTTGCGTCGCTGGGCGTCAAGATTATTGTGCTGGGAAGCTCCGGCGCAAAGAATCTGCCTGCGGGCTTTCCTTACGAAGCTGGACGGGAGCAGTTCAGTGAATTGCTCCATAACCTTGAGAACCTAGCCAGCCCGCTGGAGCTTACCATTGCCATTGAGCCGCTCAATTCTGAGGAGAGTAACTTCATCACCAGTGTCGGCGAGGGCCTTGCTTTGGTTCAGGATCTGAGCCTTGCCCACATCAAACTACTCGCTGACTACTTTCACATGCGTAAGGAAGATGAAGACCTGACAGTTATCACAAAGGCAGGCAACGAACTACGCCATGTGCATATTGCCGCAAAACAGGGACGCCTGCTGCCGCGTGAAGGCGATGGTGAGGATTACGGACGTTTTTTCCAGCTTCTCAAAACTATAGGCTATGACGCGGGTATCAGCCTTGAGGGGGGCGTGAGTAGTGATGCGCTCGTGGAGGCGGGTGCAGCGCTCAAACTCCTACGCTCGTTCTGCATTTCGTAGTTCAGGTGTTGAGTTACGCAGTAGTCCTCATCGCTCAACAAAAAGAGCGTTGGGGACGCTAAAGCCTTTACGACGCTTTTCCTCGCAGAGCTGGATACCGGCGTTAAAACGACGCTCGGATTCCAGCGACGAGGGTGGGCCATGTCCGGGAAACACCATGCAATCATACGGCAGGGAAAACAGTTTGCTTCGCAAGGCAGCAAGCTCGGCTGCGTCGCCATAGTTACTGGCTGTTTTGCCGATCAGACCGGCGGAAAGGGCGTCGCCGGTAAAAAGCATACGTCCGATTTTAAAAACCACAGAATCAGGGGAATGGCCGGGGATGGAAATCACTTCAAACGTGAATGAATCAATGTGAAGCGTTTCGCTGTCGCGTATCAGCGTAGCCTTGTGTTCCATGATAATATGATTGACCGCATATAGCTCGGCGTCGTATATCCGTTTCAGGGTTCGCAGCCCCTGAACGTGGTTCCTGTGATCATGGGTAACGAGTATAGCCCGCAGATGATAGTCGTTATCCTCAATAAAATTGAGTATTCCCCTGGCCATGTGGCTAGGGTCGATGAGGATAGCCTCACGCGCCTCATTACCCAGTATGTAAGAGTTGCTATAACCGAGTGCGGAATAGTGAAAGAACAGTTTCATTTTAGCTCCATTGGGCTGAAATCAAACACGGCTTCGGCGTTGTTGGATGACTTGAAAGATACTTCTTCCAGATAGGCTTTGATAAAATTGGTTCGTTGCAGGTTACAGTCAATAAAATGTGAGAACGTGATATTCGCGTTAATAAAACGGCTGTTGTACAGATTCGACGATTTGAACTGGCTGTTCGTGATGACCGCGCCGCCGAAATTCAGATGAAGCGCCTCGACTTTCTCAAAAACGCAGTCTCGCATGACCACACCCGCGAAGGAAAGGAATTGCAGATCGCTTCCGGTAAAATCGCAGTCGAAAAATTCGGCAAAATCAAAGAAGACCATACGCATACGCACGCCGG
The DNA here is from genome assembly GCA_031266875.1 of Treponema sp. Classification (GTDB taxonomy): domain Bacteria; phylum Spirochaetota; class Spirochaetia; order Treponematales; family Breznakiellaceae; genus JAIRMT01. The sequence goes on along the minus strand of JAISAE010000021.1, from coordinate 11,705 downwards.
TAAAAACACAGCTGGTAAAGGAAGCACCCTTGAAGGTACAGCCGTAAAAATGCCTTTTAGAAAAGTCTATGTTCTCGAAACGCCCGCCTGCGGCAACGAGGTCTTTAATGGTTTGCTGTTCCTGAATCATGTTCACAATTCGCACGATTTCCGCGTCAGGGTCAGCCGCGTGAACTACACAGAGTTTGGAACCATTCAAGGCTACACGACCACAGCCTGCGGCGCAGAAATTTACGGTAAACATAGGCTATAGATTGATCACGTTTCGCGCAATAACCTGAGCCAGCGTATACTTGCGCGTTCTAGTCATTTCCATATCAGAACGGAGGAAGCTGTCAAACTGGGCATGAAACCCATCAGGCAATACCGGCAGCTCCAGCACCTGCTTGTAATAGGCGCGGTGGGATGGCTCAAAACGATTGTTTATGCAAAACAGGGTGAGACAGACAGTCTTGATAAACAACGCTGCGGAAATGAGGTAGTGAAAATCATTCTCTTCAAATAATGCAGCCCCTAGATCATTGAGGAGGTGTTCCATCTTTGACTGATTAGAGGCGCGTATGTGGTCCCAAAAAAGCTGGTCAAGCACTGACAGTCGATTCCGTATTGTTGTAATCCAATCGCTCTGCTTGAAGAGGATTTCTCCGTGGATTAAACGGTAGAAGCCGTAGGTTCCAGAATCCTTGATGAGCCATAAAGACTCGTATTTCGTGTCAGCGATGGACACAAGCTCATCGATCTTTTCTATCGACTTGTATTCTAAGCGCACCGGAACATCTCCGACAAGAAAACGGTCTTTATTCGCTTGGGATTCAAACGCTACCACGTCTTCCTCAAACAGGTGACGCCGTTCCTCAAGAGCTGGGACAGGGCTGGCATAAAACACATCAAAGATGAGCGCAAAGTAAGGGTCAAAGGTGTCAGCTAACGCGGTCTCATTAAGAGACACACATTCCACACCGGGCCACGCAGACAGTATCTCGGTAAAGCGATCAATAAGCAGTTGGGTCTTATGTTTCATCATGTTCTCCATCATAATGTGTCCATGACATTATCGCAAGCTGACCCGTTCCATTTTGTTGTGCTTATCCCTCACCGCGATAGCGCACAGGCGCTTGAGCCATACAGCCGTAAGCTCTTTGCCGCCGGTTTCGCGGGCGCGTATTCCTTCCCCAATGTCGCGCCACTCGCGTTTGTTTCCCGCGCCTGCTCGCGGGGCGAACTTAAAGCCCTTGGCCTAAGCCAGCGGAACCTCATCGCCGGCGGGCGGGACGGAAAAGTGCGGGTGTTACCCCCGCACATCGTGGCCTGCCCCTCGCCCGCCCTCGCCCTGTTTGGCCCCGTGCTGGACACGCCGGTTCCCGCGCCTGAAATGTTTCCCGCTGGCGCGGCGTTGTACTGCTTCCCCCGCCTGATTCTCTGCGCCGCGCTTCTTGGTCCGGGTGATGAGGCGCTTACGCGACAGGCCATCCTGCCAGAGCTGAGTGTTCCCCCGTTTCGAGCCGCGATGCTGGCAAACATGAGCCTCAGCCCGCTGGATAGCGGAGCGCCAGCATACTCTTTCGCTTGGGAGATTGGAGAACCAGTATGGCTACCCGCCTATAAAGCGTCTGAGGCGAGAGGAAAAGGCTCAGAGATATGCTCGTAACCCAGTATGCCGGCGTTTACTGTTCGGAACGGCGGGTATGAAACATCTTCAGCGTTATATTTGTCCCGGAATACGTGTGTTCTATTCTGCTCTGGAACACGTGTGTTCCGTCCCAAACAACATGGTGTTTGCCTCGAATGAAATGGTCTCTGTCCCAAACGAAATGGTCTCTGCCACAAATGAAATGGTGTTTGTCCCAAACGAAATGGTCTCTGTCCCAAATGAAATGTCGTTTGCCACAAATGAAATGGTCTCTGTCCTAAACGAAATGGTCTCTGCCACAAATGAAATGGTCTCTGTCCCAAATGAAATGTTATTTGCCTCCAAAAAATGGGCGGTTAAGGCGCCGTGAACAGAACGCGACAGGTTACTAGGCAGCTGCGGTTAGGGCGATCAAAGGCGGCGGCGCGAGGGGCTTTCGCATGTACTGTGCGCTTACTTCCAGCCGGTAGACGCCCAGGTCCGGCGCGGGGATTACGGCGAGAAAGTAAACGATGAGGTCTTGTATGCCCCTTCCGCTGTCAGAGGCTGACCCGCCTAATCGGTATCAGCGTTGACCCAGAACTCAGCCCAGATCGGGTAGTGATCGCTGACATTGCGTGGTTCTATACTGAGACTGGAAAAGTCGTAACGCTCGTCAAAACGGATGACGCCGCTGTTGCCGGTATAGTCTTCAATTGCCGTACCAGTGATGATGAAACGGTCGTACGTGTTGGCGGCGGCGCCAACGGTCGTATCAACATCGTTGCCAATGATGATAGCGTACTCGTCCGGTGGAAACGTGGTTTCCAGCAAAGCCTCGTCGTAGTACGAGCCGTCGGCATTGAAGTCGCCCAATACAAGTATGTCGGTTTCCTGCCAGAGATCGCGGTAGTAACCGATCACTTCGGATAACGCCGTGATTTCGGCCAGTGCGCCAGATGGTTGAATGTGGTTATCAATGATAATGAAGTCAAAGTTATCTCTGGTCCTGAAGAACGCGCCAAGCGGGTTACGCTCATAGATGTCCTCTGGATCAGACCACGTATCGGTAGCGATGAGTTCCAGCTTGTTCGCGTCGTAGATGACCCAATACTGCTCTTTTGACGAACTACGCCCTTCACGCGGCCCCAGCACATAGTCGTAGTGTGGTGGCAACCGCTCCATGAATTGTAACACAGGCTCCTCGCTACTGGAACGCACCTCCTGTATCGCGGTTATATCGGTCTGTGAGACAATATCAACGAGTATGTCCACCACCTCCGGCTTACTCATCTTGGAAACGCCAAAAATTTGAATATTAAAGGAACAAACGCTTATGGTGCCGGACACGCCGGTAGTTGTGCTTGTGCCACCAGTAGTGGTGTCAGACACGCCGTCCGTCACGGTGTCAGACGTGCCGGTGGTACCGGTGCTTGGAAGCTCGGTTTCCGTTGTGGTTACCATCAGTAGGTACACCCCCACGCAGAGTACAAGCGCAATAGCCAGCACTATCACCATGACCCGTATTCCGCCCGTTGTTTTCTGCGTCCGGCTTGTTTTCTTAGCCATGTAAGTTTTCTGGCCTCCATGTTACCTGTATGAACTATACCTTAAAGATATGTTATTATAGAATAATATCGGAGGTTCAATATGAGTGAAACACGCAATGGGGTAAACGCGGGCGATTCAAGCGCAATCACCCGCGCTTACCTTGATTCATTGCTGGTGGAGATGCGGCATATTGATGCGGTGGAACCATCAACACAGTTCGAGCTATATGGGCATATCTTTGAAACACCGATCATGATGGCGGCGCTGTCGCACCTTGATAAGACGCGCCATCAGGGTATGGTCGAAGCCGCAAAAGGGATGCTTGCGGCTGGCGGCGTTATGTGGTGTGGCATGGGCGATGAGAAGGAACTTGAGGCTATTTGCGCCACCGGCGCGAAGACCATCAAGATCATCAAGCCCCACGCGGACAATCGTGATGTCTTCAGGAAAATCGATCACGCGCAGAAATGCGGCTGTATTGGTATTGGTATGGACATAGATCACCAGTTCGGCAGTAAACATGAGCGAGGCTCTGTACTGAAGGTTCCTATGTCTCCGAAGACTATTGATGACATCAGGGCCTTTGTCAAAGCTACGCCGTTACCCTTTATTGTCAAAGGTGTTCTCAGTGAGCAGGATGCCCAGAAGTGCCTTGACGCTGGGGTGAGGGGTGTTGTACTATCGCATCACCATGGCTTGATGGACTACGCTGTGCCGCCTCTACGGATACTGCCAGCAATAGCGCGGCGGATCAATCGCACGATTCCTATCTTTGTTGACTGTGAGATGAGCCGTGGTATGGATGCCTTCAAAGCCATTGCCTTGGGCGCCACCGCAGTATCGGCTGGACGGATACTCATAGGACCGCTGGGTGAGGAGGGCGCGGAAGGTGTCCGCAAGACCATCGCCAGCATGACCAACGAGCTGAACTGGGCAATGGCCGTTACGTGCGCCACTGATCTGCGACACATTGACCCAGGTGTAATTTGGGATAAAAACCGATATTGTTAAAAGCACAGTATCTGTGCCGCATGGTAACAGGTACTTTATTTACATTAAGGAGCTTTACTTCATGATAGAAGAAAAAATCCCTCTGGGGTTAAAAGAAGATGGAACGCCCTTTCGGGTCTTGCTTGCCGATGACTCACTGTTCATAGCCAAACAGCTTGGGCAGATACTTGCCTCGGAAAAGTTCGAGGTTGTCGCTACTGCAACCAATGGAGTGCAGGCGGTAGAGAGTTATAAGGAAGTGTCTCCTGATCTGGTTACACTGGACATTACCATGCCGGTAATGGACGGGGTTACGGCTCTGGAACAGATCATGGCCTATGACAAAAATGCAAAAGTGGTTATGGCCAGCGCTTTGGGCAAGGAAGATATTGTGAAAAAATGCATCCAGACCGGCGCGAAAAGCTATATCTTAAAACCGTTTGATCGCGCAAAGGTTCTGGAACGGATTGTATTTGTGCTAACTCATTAGACACAGTGTCCCGCCCCTTCAGACTCTCCAAGGGGCGGTGATTTTTTAGTGTGGGTAGTGTAGGTAGTAGCTTCCCACACAAGTCTATCTTAAATCTTTGGAATACTTCTGGTGAGCAGGGTCGTTACCTGTATCGCGTTTTTAGCGAAAACACCGGCAACCGCTTCCCAGGTTACCGGTGTTTCGTTGTTTTTCCAGCTATCATAGTCGGTACTCATGGCTAGCGCCACGTATGGGATGTTGGCTTCGTTTGCCAAGGCGGTTTCAGTAGCGATACTCATGTTGATAATGTCCGCGCCCCATTGCCGGAACATCAGTGATTCAGCGCGAGTGGAAAAACGCGGCCCCTCAATGGTTATGACCGTGCCATGCTTGTGATAACGGTAACCCAGCGCCTCACATTCTGAGGCGAACAATTGTCTCAGACGGCTATCGTAAGGCTCCGCCATTGCGCAGTGAACCGGCGCATGAGGGGCAAAGGTCTCGTAAAACGTCATCTTTCGCTGCTTGGTGAAGTCGATGAACTGGTCAACAATAACGATGTCGCCACGTTCAATCTCTTCGCGCAAAGAGCCAACCGCCGTGGTCGCCACAATGTGGGTACAACCGGCAGCTTTGAGCGCCGCGATATTGGCACGATAATTCACCTGGGTCGGCGGTATCGTGTGTTCCCGCCCATGCCTCGCTAGTAAGGCCACCTCAACGCCGCCGATAGAGCCGCGCTTCAACGCCGATGACGGCTTACCATAAGGGGTTTCAACCGTTTCGTCGTGCGGGTTTAATAAAATGTTGGGATTATCAAGACCGCTCCCACCGATAACGCCAATGATTGTCATATCTTTCTCCTTTTTATTGCTTATTGGGATTAGTGCCTATACTAACTAACACTTCGCGTATTCCGGATATAGCGCCGCGAGAACCGTGGCGTCAGCGGCGCAGACGCCACGCTCGCTTATCAGGCCGGTGATATAACGCGCCGGTGTAACGTCAAAGCCCCAATTCCGTGCAGGCGTGGCGTCGGGGCAGATTCGCACAGTCTCAATAGCGCCGCCAGCAGTTTTGCCAATAATATAACACACCTCGTCGCCTCCGCGCTCTTCAATCGGAATCTCAGCAACGCCATCGTCCATAGCGAAATCGAGCGTTGACGAAGGCAGAGCGACATAGAAGGGAACCTTATTTTCTTTTGCCGCAATTGCCTTGAGATAAGTGCCGATCTTATTCGCCACGTCGCCGCGCCGTGTTACACGGTCTGCGCCGGTGATCACGAGGTCAACCATGTTGTGCTGCATGAGATAGCCGCCGGCGTTGTCAACGATGAGGTCGTGAGGAACGCCATGCTGACCCAGTTCCCAAGCCGTGAGACTGGCGCCCTGGTTACGCGGTCGGGTCTCATCAACCCAGACGTGGACAGCGACGCCGCTGTCAAACGCCGCGTACACAGGCGACAGCGCCGAGCCATAGTCAACAAAAGCCAGCCAACCGGCGTTGCAGTGCGTGAGGATATTGACCGGCGCGCCGTTTTTTCTGGCGGCGATTGCCTTGATCAGCGGCAGGCCATGTTCGCCAATGCGTTTACAGGCGTCAGCGTCCTCGTCAGCGATGTGCTGAGCAATGGCGCGTGCAGTTGCCCGCAGTCGCTCAATATCTCTGACACCGCTGTTGTCATTAACGCCCAACGACAAGAGCATACGATCAATAGCCCACGCCAAGTTACTGGCTGTAGGACGGGTACTTTTCAGCAGGCGAGCGGCGGCAGCAAGGTCTTGCGCGAAGAATGCCGGTTGCGCTTCAAGCGCCGCGAGGTACATACCGAAGGCGGCACATGCGCCAATCAGCCCCGCGCCCCGAACATACATATCTTTGATTGCCCGCCGGACATCTTCAACAGTGTGTAAGTCAAGAAGCTCAAAGCAATGCGGCAGCGCTACTTGATTGATAATCCGTACCGAGCCGTCGTCATTAAGCCAGATCGTCCGATAGTGTTTTCCATTAACATTCATGGTTTTGTTTACAACGCGATGGCGTGGTTGTCAAGACGACTTTCTTGTTTCGTGGCCTTGTAGTATCCTGAGCTTGGGGGTAAATATGCATCCTATTGGAATTGACATTGAGGTATCCGCCTCTGCTACGGTGGAAAAATGGCCGAACAGAGGCGCAAAAATAGTCATAGTAATCATAATGCTGCTGTTTTTTTGCGTTACGTCGCCGTATACGCTATTCGCGCAGGAAAACAGCGCCTACTCATGGGGATTTGCCGGTGGTTTTGAATACAACGGCTATAGCATCCTGGAACCATCAAGCGGTTTTATTGTAGAGTGGCGGATTTTCGAGAATAGTATCGCCATTTTTGGTCTCAAAACGCTTTTCAGCACTGACTTTTTACATGTAATCGTGGGTGAATTGGGCTGGACTTTCCAGTTTATTCTTTTTAACACGAATAGATTATCCTTTCTTCTGCGCTTTGACGAAGCGTTTTCCTATACATCTCTCATTAATTCCGATAGATCGCTCGTAGCGTGGAGTCTCAATACCGGACTCGCCGTGCGTGTCTTCTTTACCGAAACAGTATTCATAGAACCGCGCATACAGGGTGGATACCCGAACATTTTCAGCGCGGGAATCATTGTTGGTTTCAGAAAAAAATATAGGTGAGCAGAGAAGAAGCTCGCAAAACAAAACAGAATTGCTGGTGGAACCACCTGTAGGAGCTGGTTGCTCTGTCAGGCATAGGTGTCAGATGTGGGGCTTACTGACCCCGGCCTGCTTGGTGTCAGAGACGTGAGTGCCAGAGACGTTGGTGTCGATTCCGGCCTGCGGGAGCCTGAAATTACGCCGCCTTGTCAATGATAAGCAAGATAAGGCATAGTTGAAACATAATATCTCATTCATAAGAGAGGAAAGGTATGAGCTATTCTGCGGAAGTTGAACGGATGTGTCCGGTTGTTAAGGGCGCATACCACGGACCTGCGCCGATTCCCGAAGAGGGAAAATGGGTGCAGGTAAAGGAAAACGCTGACATTTCAGGCTTAACCCACGGCGTGGGCTGGTGCGCTCCCCAACAGGGGGCGTGTAAGCTCACTTTGAATGTCAAGCAAGGCATTATTGAGGAAGCCCTCATTGAAACCATCGGCTGCTCAGGCATGACCCACTCGGCTGCTATGGCTGCGGAGATTCTGCAAGGCAAGACCCTGCTTGAGGCGCTGAACACCGACCTCGTGTGCGACGCTATCAATGTCGCCATGCGGGAGCTGTTTCTGCAAATCGTCTATGGCCGCAGCCAGACCGCGTTCTCCGAAGGCGGGCTTCCCATTGGCGCGGGACTCGAAGACTTGGGTAAGGGGCTTCGCAGTCAGATCGGCACGATGTATGGCACCAAAGCAAAGGGCGCCCGTTACCTCGAAATGGCCGAAGGCTATGTGCGGCGTCTGGCGCTTGATAAAGAAAACCTCATCATCGGCTATGAGTTTGTCAACCTAGGCAAGTTCATGGCAGCCGTGAAGAAGGGAACCGACGCGAACAAGGCATTGACCGAGTCAACTGGTCATTACGGGCGCTTCACCGAGGCTGACGGCGCGGTGAAGTTCATCGACCCCAGGGAAGAATAAGGAGGACATCATGGCATTGTTTGAAAGCTATGAACGGCGCATTGATAAGATAAACGCCGTACTCAAGGAATACGGCATCTCCAGCGTGGAGGAGTGTAAGAACATCTGTGAGCAAAAGGGCTTTAACCCCTATGACATCGTTAAAAAGACTCAGGCCATTGCCTTTGAGAACGCGGGCTGGGCTTACACTGTTGGCGCGGCCATTGCCGTGAAGACAGGCGTGAAAAACGCCGCTGAAGCCGCTGAAACCATTGGTATTGGCTTGCAGTCCTTCTGCATACCCGGCTCAGTCGCGGATGACCGCAAGGTCGGCCTTGGCCACGGCAACCTCGGCGCCATGCTTCTGCGCGACGAGACCCAGTGTTTCGCCTTTCTCGCGGGACACGAGAGCTTTGCCGCCGCTGAAGGCGCTATCGGCATCGCGCTTAACGCCAACAAGAGCCGCGGCAAGCCCCTGCGCGTCATTCTGAACGGCCTGGGCAAGGACGCAGCCCAGATCATCAGCCGCATCAATGGCTTTACCTATGTGCAAACCCAGTTTGATTACTACACCGGTGCGCTGAACGTGATCAAAACCATTCCCTACTCAAGTGGAGAACGCGCCAAGGTGAAGTGCTACGGCGCTGATGACGTGCGCGAAGGCGTAGCGATCATGCACAGCGAGGGCGTTGATGTTTCGATTACCGGAAACAGCACCAACCCAACCCGCTTCCAGCACCCCGTGGCCGGTACCTATAAGAAAGAGTGCGTAGACCAAGGCAAAAAGTATTTCTCCGTGGCCTCCGGCGGTGGCACTGGCCGCACCCTGCACCCGGACAACATGGCCGCTGGCCCCGCCTCCTACGGCATGACTGACACCATGGGACGTATGCACTCAGACGCTCAGTTCGCCGGTTCCTCCTCGGTTCCGGCGCACGTTGAAATGATGGGCTTCCTCGGCATGGGCAACAACCCCATGGTCGGCGCGACTGTAGCCGTTGCCGTGGCAGTGGAACAGAGCTTGAAGAATTGACAAACCCCCGCCTTTAGGCGGGGGATTCTGGTTCTATGATAAGAGGGGCGCTTAATTACTATGGCGTTTAACAATATTCCATAGTAATTAAGCGCCCCTCTTGCCTTTATCTCTTTATCATACTTTGTAGATCACAGCCCCATTTCTGTCATCGTGTTGATGTCTAGCGGCACAATGGCCGTGCTGAATACAAAGACCACAAACTAGAGGGAAGCCGGTTCGGAAGGCGCTTTGAGCGCCCAGCCTTTGCCGTCTATTTCCCCTTGGCCAATAGTGCCGCTCACGATTCTGTAGTAACGGCAACATCGCCCAGTTCGATACCGGAAATACTCTGCCCCGCCGTGTAGGGTTTCGTCGCAGCCGGTATATCTGGCTGCAGGTGGAAACCGTCCGTGATTTCAAGCCGGAACTTGATGGAAGTCGTTGACGCGAGGTTGGTATTTGTCGATGGAATGGCTATAGACCACGCGCCGCTTCCACTGTAGCTGGTGTTGTGACCCCCCAGATAGTTGCCGTCCTGATTGTACGCATTGATCCACATATTGCCAGAATAGGGAGTGCCGTTTACGGTAACAGTGCCGATAGTGCCGCTCAGGGTAACGGCCGCAAGGGCGACATTGCCCAGTTCGATACCGGAAATGCTTTGCCCCGTGTAGGGTTTCGTCGCAGCCGGTATATCATGATTCAGGTAGGAACCGTCTGTATTGATTCCAAGCCGGAAACTGATGGAAGTCGTTGACTCAAGGTTTGTCGATGGAATGACTATAGACCACGCGCCACCTTGACTGTTCACCAAGGTCTCCCCCAGCCTGTTTCCATCCTGATTGTACGCCGAAATCCAAATGTCGCCGGAGGGGGGAGCGTCATTTACGGTAATACTGCCAATAGTACCGCTCAGGGTAACGGCCGCAAGGGCGACATTGCCCAGTTCGATACCGGAAATACTCTGCCCTGAGTAGGTTTTCGTCGCGGTCTTCTGGGACAGGTAATTGATTCTAACCTGGAAACTGATGGAAGTCGTTGACGCGAGGTTAGTATTTGTCGATGGAATGGCTATAGACCATGCGCCGCCTCCACTATCAACATTCTCGCTGTTTCCTAGAAAGTTTCCATCCTGATTGTATGCCTGTATCCAGATGCTGCCGGAGGCTGGAGCGCCGTTTACAGTAATAGTGCCGATAGTGCCGCTCAGGGTAATGGCCGCAATGGTGACGTCGCCCAGTTCGATACCGGAAATACTCTGCCCCGTGTAGGCTTTCGTCACATCCGATATATCTTGGCGCAGGTTGTAACCATTCGTGATTAGAACCTTGAAACTGATGGAAGTCGTTGACGCGAGGTTGGTATTTGTCGATGGAATGACTATAGACCATGCGCCGTTTCCACTGTAGCTGGTGTTGTAACCCCCCAGATAGCTGCCATTCTGGTTGTACGCATCGATCCACATATTGCCGGAATAGGGAGCGCCGTTTACGGTAACAGTGCCGATAGTGCCGCTCAGGGTAATGGCCGCAATGGTGACGTCACCCAGTTCGATACCGGAAATACTCTGCCCCGCCGTGTAGGGTTTCGTCACATCCGGTATATCATGGTACAGCCAAGAACCGCCAGTATTGATTTGAACCTGGAAACTGATGGAAGTCGCTGACGCGAGGTTGCTATTTGTCGATGAAATGGCTATAGACCATGCGCCGCCTTGACTGTTCACCGAGGTTTCTCCCAGATAGTTACCACCGTCCTGATTGTACGCCTGGATCCAAATGTTGCCGGAGGGTGGAGCGCCATTTACGGTAATAGTGCCGATAGTGCCGCTCAGGGTAACAGCCGCAATGGTGACGTCGCCCAGCGCGATACCGGAAATACTCTGCCCCGTGTAGGGTTTCGTCACATCCGGTATATCATGGTTTAGCCAGGAACCGCTGATATTGATTCTAACCTGGAAACTGATGGAAGTCGTTGACTCAAGGTCTGTCGATGGAATGGCTATAGACCACGCGCCGCTTTCACTCTTCTGCGTACTCTCCAGCCAGTTACCGTTCTGGCTACGCGCTATAATCCAGATTTCGCCGGAGGCTGGAGCGCCGTTTACAGTAATAGTGCCGATAGTGCCACTCAGGGTAATGTTCGTAGTAGTCTCCGGTTCGGAGCCGGTGGGGCAACCCGTGGCAAGGATTCCGAATACCAGCGTAACGCCGAGTATTCCCAATGCAGTTCTGTTCTTGAAAAACCATGCCTTTTTACGCATAATCTTTCCTCCATGTAAAAAAGTTTGTGTGGAAGTGGTCCGCCGCCGCGCCGAACAACCCTAGCAGGCATTAACGGTGCATCCGGCGGCCCCTTCCCTCTATATCAACCGCGCCACACACAACGTGCGCGACGCGACTGAATCCATGATAAGCGTCATTCTTACGGAATGATGGCGCTGAACATCTCGCTCCACTTCCC
>JAISAE010000024.1 GCA_031266875.1 Treponema sp. | reverse complement strand
GGTGGTTGGAAAAATTCCGCCGTCTTTGGAAAAACTGCGAACGCAAGATTCACAACACCCTACAAATGACGGTTCTTGCATTTATATCGCTGTTGCTAAAAAGATATTAAACAGGCTCTTAGGATTTGTCCTATCCGCTTCCTCACATTCCCATACAAGATTTTCATCCGGTATTTCGGTACGATTACGATATGGTATTTACATTCCCACTTCGTATGTGCTAAACTTCGCCTGTCTTTCATAGGTACTCTTTTGGCTGCCTTATTCGGGGGCTTCCTCGGGAGTACCTTACTATTTTTTCGTTATTCGAATCACGCAGGACATGGCATAGCCGGTGATTTACGAAAATACAATTACAATTGACTATACCGATAATTCGTAGTAGAATAATAGTGTGGTTGGGCTGGTGCGTATCTGTGGATATAGCACTATCCCGGCCTGCCGAATCCGGCCCTTCAAAAGGCCGGGTGATTTTTCATGTGCCAATTATTGACCGCAGTTCGTCATACATCCAGGCATGAAGTTCCCTAGTAGCCTCAAAATAAAAGATAAAACGGCCTTTATAGACGAAGCAAAGGTACTAAGTACTATCTCCTTTTATCAGTTGTATAATCCGGCAATTTTACACGTATTTCAGAGAAACTAAAAGTTTCATCAAATATCACAAAGACGTGGACTCTCGCAAAATTAATGTAGTGGAAAGCTGGGTAAAAAAATAAGGAATCTCCGGATTCTGAATACGCTCAATAAGAGTTCGGGCTGCGGTTTTCCCCAAATGCTCTTTAGGTGTATGGATAGTGGTCAATGATGGACTGTGTTTTTCCGCATCAGGAATATTATCAAAACCAATCAGCTCTACATCTTGCGGAATCCGGTATCCCAGCCCCTGCAAGGTATACATCATATGTAACGCCGTCCAGTCATTACCGCAGAAAAAAACATCCGGCATAGTGGGCATGGCTTCGAGCTTCCTTTTTAATATACTGAAATTCATAAAACATTCATTCGGTTCCTGGGTTATTGAACAACGCTCATCATGGGCAATACCCAATTCACCCAGCGCTTCACACATGGCTTCATAACGGTCTTGAAAACCACATCCGGTATTATCCGAAGTAAGATCCCCCGCAAAGGCAAAGCGCCGACATCCGTTTTTGTATAACTGATGTACAAGATTTTTAATGTGGATTTTATTTTCCATGGTGATAATATCCATTCTGCCCAGAAGGAATTTGTAATTAACCGGCATATCAATAGTTACAACAGGGAGGTTAAAATCAAGCATAGCCTCGCAAACTTGGGTATTGCATATTTCGATAGCTATTACGCCTTTAATAATCTTGTCTTTCAAAATAGTCGGGAAACGAAGATTATTAAAATCTTCACCGTTCATTACCCCTAAGACCAGATTGAAATTATTTTTATGCAGTACTTCCTCAATTCCTTTCATTACGCTGATCCAGAAGTCCGAATAGGAAACAGAAGAACGGGTTAGAAAAAGGATGGTCCCTCCCATATTTTGCGGATTGGGATCGGCTGTTTCCAACAGAAATTTTTTGTAATCCATTTCACGAGCCTTTTGCAAAACCATCTTTTGCGTTTCTACCGCAACCCCAGAAACACCACTTAAAGCCTTTGAAACAGTATTTCGGGATAACCCGAGTTCCCGTGCAATATCATTAATGGTACATTTCATCGATTATTCTCTTCCTTATCTCATGTGCAAATGCACATTTATATTACAAAATAGCATACTTTTGTTGATTATTCAATATTACAATTATAGATGAAAATTGACAAAACTGAAATATTGTCATAATAGAATCAATAAGCCTTTGAGAGAAAGGACTTTTTCCAGATCAAAAGCCAAATATGATTATTTTACAATAAAATATAGCCCGGAAGCCCATTTTACTACACAAACGACAAGTTAAATTTTAAAAAAATTTACGTTTTTTAAAAAAAGACAGTTGACAAATGCACATTTTAATTTTACAATAATAATGCAAATGCACTATATTTATTTGACATAAATAGGTGCATATATACAAAGGGGATTTTATAGAATGAATTTGTTTTATCGTCCCAAAAACGCATGGGTTGGAGACCTGATTCCCTATTGGGAAGACGGACAATATTATGCTTTTTATCTACATGATCCCCGGATAAAAAAAGGGGAATATGCCGAAGAAACCACATGGTACTTGGTAACAACCCGGGATTTCGTCAACTTTACCGAACACGGCGAGGCTATTGCCCGTGGCGGGGACAATCAGCCCAATAAAAATATCTATACCGGCTCGGTGATTAAAGGCATTGACGGGCTTTATTACGCATATTATACCGCATTTAATGACCAGTACCGTTTTAATGGAGAATCCCGCCAATCCATCATGGTTGCCAAAGGAAAGGATCTGTTCCACCTGGAGACCGATGAATCGTTCATTTTCCAAGCCGATGACAAATTATATGGAAACTTTGACTGGAGGGACCCTTTTGTATTCTGGAACGAAGAAGAACACTGCTATTGGATGCTCCTGGCCGCCCGTCTGAAAAGCGGTGGAAGCCACAGGGGAGGCTGTATAGCCCTGTGCAAGTCCGTCGACCTGAAACGATGGGATTACGCGGAACCTTTCTATGCCCCGAATATGTATATCACTATGGAATGTCCTGAACTTTTTTATATGAACGGTTTCTGGTATCTGGTGTTTTCCACTTTTTCGGACCGGTTCGTTACCCATTACCGCATGAGCCGCAGCCTCGGAGGTCCCTGGATTATTCCGGCACAGGACAGTTTCGACAGCCGTGCCAATTACGCGATTAAAACTGCGTCTGACGGCAAACGGCGTTTTGCCTTTGGCTGGATAGCCAGCAAATCCGGCGCCGTCGATCAGGGAGATTGGGACTGGGGAGGGACGATGATGATCCACGAGATTAAACAAGATCCCGCCACCAGATTATTGAGAGTTGCCCCGCCTGAAGCGCCTGCGGCTTTTTATAGTAAAAAACAGCCTGTGGAATCATGGTCTTTTTTTAACGCAGAAAAAATCCCCGCACAAACAGGTTGCAAATTCCGTTCTCATACTTTAGGAGCCGCCCTGACGCCGGTTCATGGAGATTGTTTCGCTTTGGATTTGGAACTTGAAGTTGGGGGAGAGAGCGAATTCGGTATCGCATTGCATACTGATCCTGGTATGGAGAACGGTTATTTTCTGCGGATGGACTCTGTTTCAGGAATCGCCGCCTGGGATCTCTGGCCGCGAATTTCGCCGGGGAAATATCAGTGGCAAATTGCCGGGGATAAACCATATATGCTGGAAACGGCGGTACGGTTCAAAAAGCGGCCTGTTTACCGGTTCAAAATAATCCGCGAAAAAGAAATTGCCGTAGTGTATATCAACGGTGAAACGGTTCTTTCGGCACCACTTTACAATTTCAAGGGCGGATACGGTGGGCCGTATATTGTACAGGATGAAATGCATATTAGGGTATGTACCATTAATACCCTTAATTAATATTTGGAGGAGGAGAAAAAATGAAAAAGCAAAATGCGCTGGTATTGGGTGTGGTTGTGCTGGTACTGATGGCGGCATGTGGCGGCGGCAAAGAAAAAGAGAGCGAAGCCGTTACGGTTAAATGGCTCGCATCCCGGCCCCTGGGAGGCGAAATCGATCTGACTGTCCGTGAAATCGCAAAAAACTACGGTGATCTTCATGGAGGTAAATGGGTTTTGGAAGTGGAAACAACTGCGGACCGTCCCTCTTATTTACAAAAACTTAAAACCTTGATAGCGGGTGGCAATATGCCGGACATCATTGATATTGACGCCGATCCATATTGTCAAGAGTTGGTTGACGCAGGTATGTTGATAGATGTCAAGAACTATCTCAAGACAGTCGGGCGGTATGACAGTTATCATCCCATTGCCCTGCGGTATCAGGAATTTACCGATGGTACTATGTATACGCTGCCGTTGGAGTATCATGTGGAAATGATATGGTACAGTAAAACCATGTTTTCCAAATACAATCTGACCCCACCAAAGACCATTGATGAATGGCTGAATATTTGCGGGACTCTTAAATCAAACGGCATAACCCCGATTTCAGTAGACGGTATTGATCGCTGGCCGGTACAGCGCTATTTGGCAATGATTCCTTTCCGTCTTACTGGCAATGATTATATCATCGCCCTCCGGGACGGCAAACGGAAAATGTCAGATGATATTGGTATACAGGCGATCCAGTTTACACGGAATATCGGGCAATATTTCAACCAAGGCTTTGGCGCTACCGATTATGCTACTGCCCAATCCATGTTTTTGGCGGGAAAGTCGGCCATGTACTACATAGGAGATTGGGAACAAAAGGCGATGCTTGACGCCTACACCAAAGGAGAAATAGATTATTTCTATCTTCCCATGATACCCAGCGCAAAAACACAGGCAAACGAGTTCTGTGTAAATTCGGGTATTGGCATGGCCTTCAACCAAAAGACCTTTGATTCCAAGACAAAGGACTTCATCAGTTACCTGATTGACAATTATGGAAAGATTTACGCTGGCCGTATGCAGATGTCGCCCATTAAAACCGAACTGCCGAAGGATACCCGATTTACGGATTTGTATCTGCGGATTCAAGATGACATGAACAATGTAGGAACCAATTTCCTTAAACCCTGGGATACGTATTTGGACTCTGATTCAAACCGGGTAATACAGGACAACTTGCTGCTTCTTGCGTCAGGAGACATGAACGCTGAACAATACGCAGCCCTTGTGGATGCCGCGATTCAGGCGAATACGTCAGAATAGTAACATTGATGGGGCAGGGAACTACCGCGATTTAGACCGACACCTGCCCTGTCAATCATTTGGCAAGGAGAAATTGTATGGGAATATTAAAGGATAAAAAAGCATATTTGGTATTTCTATTGCCAGCCATTGCCTTTTACCTTTTTGCAGTATTTTTTCCTATTGTTCAATCGCTGGGATTGAGTATGGTCCAATGGAACGGTATTGGCACATGGAAATTTGCCGGCATCTCCAATTATATATCGCTTTTCAAAGACAGGATTTTTTATATTGCCTTTGTAAATAACCTTGTATATTTGATAGTCGTGGTCTCTATGCAGATCAGCATAGGTATGTTTTTCGCGATACTTCTGTGTAATTTAAAACATCCTGCATTAGTAAAGACACTTTATTATATCCCGTGTATTATTACCACTGTGGCTATAACCCAGCTTTTTAGAAGCATGTATGCTACAGAGCCGTTGGGGATAATCAACCAGACTTTGGAACGCATAGGGCTTGGGCATTTGGCCAATTCGTGGCTTACCAATGTCAAGACTGTACTTATTATGGTTTCAATTCCTGAAGGCTGGCGTTTTACCGGCATGTATATGGTTATCTTTTATGCGGCGTTACTATCTCTGGATAGTGAAATTATAGAAGCAGCTCATATAGACGGTGCTGTCGGTTGGCTTCTGTTATGGCACATTAAATTTCCCATGATAAAGCCGGTCATTATCCTTGCGTTTACAATGTGTCTTACCGGCTCTCTACGCGGATTTGATATACCCTATCTGCTTACCAACGGCGGCCCTGGAAATGTAAGTGAACTTATGTCTACATATATGTATAAAAAAGCCTTTGGTAGCAATCAATACGGCTATGGAAGTGCATTGGCGGTATTCATAATTCTGGAGAGCATTCTGGTTATCTCTGTATTGCATTTATTTAGCCGTACTCAAAAGGAGAACGGATAACATGAAAAAGAAAATCACTAAATTACTGGTAATAACCGGTATCGTTATATTGGTGATTATACAAATCTATCCGGTCATTTGGCTTTTTATGGCGAGC
This sequence comes from Treponema sp., assembly GCA_031266875.1. Classification (GTDB taxonomy): domain Bacteria; phylum Spirochaetota; class Spirochaetia; order Treponematales; family Breznakiellaceae; genus JAIRMT01. The sequence continues at coordinate 56,083 of JAISAE010000024.1, read as the reverse complement.
CTGAAACCGGTCACGGAACTTAATACGGCTCCATTTTCCTTGCCGCAAAAACTTACCTTGACGAATTATGTAAAAGTGACAGGAGACGGTAAAATAGGAATGTACATGATCAACAGTTTAAAGGTAACAGCCATATCCATCATTCTCATTGTGTTCTTGAGCTCTACCGCCGCTTTCTCCCTTTCAAAATTCGCGTTTAAAATATCAAAAAAGATTTATGCGTTTTTCTCTCTCGGCATCATGATTCCGGTTCAGATTACCCTTATTCCGCTTTTCATTTTCTACAGCCGATTAAACATCTTGAACACCAGCTTTTCCATCATCCTTCCCCAGGTGGGTTTTGCGCTCCCCCTTACGGTGATGATCTTTTTGAATTTCTACATTTTTATACCTAACGAGCTTATAGAAGCCGCCATTATTGACGGTTGCTCTAGTTACCGCATCTTCTTCCAGATAATTTTTCCTCTGAGTTCCAACACCGTAATCACTGTTTCGTCAATATATTTCATTCTTATCTGGAATGATTTTATCTTTGCCAATACGTTTATCAGTGAAACCACCGCCAAGACTGTTGCCATTGGACTTCGGGATTATGTCGGGGCTTTTGGAAATGTGGATTGGGGATCTACGTTTGCCGCTATCGCCATTTCAATTCTGCCACCCATGATCATCTATTTCGCATTGAATAACAAGGTTACTGCCGGTATGACTCAGGGAGCAACTAAAGGCTAATCTTCAAATAAAGAGAGTTTGTATGACCCATTCAGAATCGTTACGAAAAGCCCAGGAAGCCATTGACAAGAGCGCACCGCTGGCATCAAAGGGCCGTTTTCGTCAGCACTATCACTTTATGGCCCCCGCTGGCTGGCTGAACGATCCCAATGGCTGCATCTGGCGACGGGGAACGTATCATTTGTTTTATCAGCATAATCCTTATGCCGCCGTTTGGGGTGCTATGCATTGGGGACACGCGACCAGCGCCGACTTGTTGCATTGGCAGCATCAGCCTGTCGCACTAGCCCCCAGCGAGGTTTATGACGACCATCCCCAGGGCGGCGTTTTTTCCGGTTCCATTGTTGTAGACGAAAATGATGCGTTATGCGCTTTTTACACCGCTACCGCCAATCATGGAGATGGTTTTATACAGACCCAATGTATGGCGCATAGCCGCGATGGGGGAATCAGCTTTCAAAAATATCAGGATAACCCGGTTATTGCCAGTGTCCCGGAAGGAATCTCGGCGGATTTTCGGGACCCTAGAGTTATACGGCATAACGGTCTCTGGTATATGGTTCTGGGGGCTTCTTTGGGAAAAGGTGCTTGGCACGGCGGTGAAGGCTGTGCCTGCCTCTACCGTTCCGAAAATTTGAAAAAATGGGAATACTGCGGGATAATTGCCCGATCTGAAGGCAGATACGGAACAATGTGGGAATGTCCCGATTTGTTCCCCCTAGACGGGAAATGGATACTTACCTTTTCGCCAATGTTTATGGGAGGAAGAAAGGCGGTATATCTGACAGGCGAAATGGATTTTGATGTTCCGCGTTTTAATATTTTAGGTGACGGAGAGATTGACTGGGGCTGTGAGTATTACGCCGTCCAATCAATGCTGGACGATGGGGGCAGGCGGATTCTTATGGCATGGCAAAACGGCTGGGACTGGATGTCCTGGTGGAAAGATTTTGGCCCCACTGCTCAGGAAGGCTGGTGCGGATGCATGGCTCTGCCCCGGACCGTTACACTGGACCAAGCGAACAAATTAATTTCCAAACCGGTTTGTGAACTTGAGATGTTACGCAAAAACAAAAAAAAAATCGTCGGGCTTAAAGTTGGGACTGAAAAAATTTCGATACCCTGTTCTGATCCGGTTTCTTTTGAATTAAAGATGGAAATTGATTTGACTCAAACTGCGGCCCAAAAACTGCATATATTGTTACGCGCAAACACGGAAAAATATACCGTTGTAACCGTTGACTTTTCAACGAAAAAACTGCGCTTTGATCGGAATAACTCAGACGATGGATATTCCAGGGGGATCAAAGAATGTGATTTATTATTAACCGGAAGTACCTGTATTGTGCATCTTTTTTCGGACATCTCTTCAATTGAGATTTTTACCGACGAAGGAATGACCACCATGTCCAATAAGGTTTATCCCCTGCACGTAAATCAGAAAACCTGTGTGTGGGCAGAAGGCGGTGATGCGTTTTTTAAAACGATAAATACTTGGGCTTTAGGCTTATAGGTTTTATCTATAAATCGACATCTTATTTAGTCCACATCGCTGGCTTAGGTATCGCAAAAGTGGGGTTTTGACCGGTGTGGTTAGAAGATTAGGAGGAATATATGTTCGATGTCTGTGCCTTAGGCGAACTGCTAATCGACTTTACTCCATCGGGGGTAAACGATCAGGGCGTTGCCCTGTTTGCCCGGAACCCCGGCGGAGCGCCGGCAAATGTGCTGGCGATGATGAACAAACTTGGTAGCAAAACTGCTTTTATCGGTAAAACCGGCGATGATGAATTTGGCCGCTTCCTTGAACAAACGCTCGTTGGCACGGGCATCGATACTGGCGGTTTGGTACTCGATCCGGCCTATCGTACCACCTTGGCCTTTGTCCACCTTTCCGAAGGCGGCGACCGATCCTTCAGTTTTTACCGCAGGGAAGGCGCAGACCTCATGCTCCGGTGGGAAGAAGTAAACAAAAGTATAATTAGCGATTCAAAAATGTTTCACTTTGGCTCGGTTTCGTTAAGCGGCAAGCCCTGCCGGGATACGGTACATGGGGCGGTACATTACGCGAAATCAAGAGGCAAAATTATCAGCTACGATCCCAACTACCGTCCCTTGCTCTGGCCCAACGAAACCGAAGCAAAAACCGAAATCGGCAAACTCCTTGACGGTGCCGACATTTTAAAAGTTTCCGAAGAAGAAATGATCCTGCTCACCGGAGAAACAGAATTGGAAAAGGGCGCCTCCCTACTCACGGAAAAAGGCCCCGCCATCGTGCTGGTTTCGCTAGGTGTAAAAGGCGTGTATTACCGTTGTACCGCCGGGAGCGGTCATCTTCCTGCCTACGATGTAAAAACCATCGACACCACCGGAGCGGGAGACGCTTTCCTCGGAGCGGTCCTTTTCAGGCTGCGGGACAAGAGCTGTGGGGAACTTAAAACCATTTCCCAAGAAGAATTGGCGGACATCGTTGATTTTGCCAACGCCGTCGGAAGCCTTACCACCACCAAGAAAGGAGCCATTCCCGCTTTACCCACAGCAGACGAAATTGAAATTTGCCGTAAAAGCATTAGAAGAATTTAGAGATACTTTAAAAAGGAGGGAGGCTGTCCCAAAAATAGCTGGCAGCCCTTTTTAGCAGACATGGTCATAACCGGTAATAACACTGAAATATACCAAAAAATCAAAACCGCCCTCGACAAAACCGAAGCCATCATCATCGGCGCGGGAGCCGGTCTCTCCGCCGCTGCTGGACTGGCCTATGACAATACCGATACCTTCAATACCCTGTTCCCCGGCTATCATGACCGCTACGGCCTCAAGACCATCAACGAAGCCGACTTTTACCGCTTCCCCACCCCGGAAGAACAATACGCCTATTGGGTTAAGTCTATCGCCGCCATACGCTATGGCTACCCGCCGGGAAAACCCTACCTTGATTTATACCGCATAGTCAAAGACAAAAACCACGTCATCCTTACCACCAATACCGATGGGCAGTTTATCAAGTCCGGTTTTGACCCCGAAAAAATCTGCTTCCCCCAGGGGGACTTGTCATTTTTTCAATGCTCAATCCCCTGTACTGATGAACGCTACTCCAACGAACAAACGGTAAAACAAATCCTCTCCCACATCGGCGATAACGATTTTTCAATACCTACCGCCGACATCCCCCGCTGCCCCCATTGCGGCAGCCCCTTAGTCCCCAATGTACGAATGAACAAAATTTTTGTTGAAAAACCCTGGATAGAAAAATATGACATGCTTAATGACTTCCTGGACGCGAACCGGGGTAAAAAAATGCTGTTCCTCGAACTCGGAGTAGGCTTTAACACCCCCCGTATAATCCGCTACGAATTTGAATTCCTGTTTATGATGCGGAAATACGCCGAAATGATACGCATAAACTTGAATGTAATCGAAATATCCCTGATACACGAAGAAGACCGCGCCGCCGTCATTCAAGGCGACTTAGGCCCCATCTTAAACAAACTGGCGGAGGGTTATTAAGGTTATTTTTTCGTCTTATTTTTCTCCTGACATTCAAGGAGAATATCAAGCTGCTTGATAACATATTCCTGTAGATAATCGTCGAGTTTCTCAAAATTGCGCATAACCCGGTCCAGCCGTGGATTGGGCTTGTCTTTGAACATCTTCCCCGTCCCTTCCCGCAGCCACTTCTCGTTGACCCCGCAATTCACACAGACAAGCTCGATAATCCGGTCGTTAATCTCCCGGTCGGTGGCTTCAAGCACCCCCGTATAACCCCGGCTTACCTTTATCCGTTCCGCAAATTCTTTCTGGTTCAGCCCAAGTTCCTTGCGGACTTCGAGAATACGCCGGTTTATAGTGTTGAGTTGTTTTTTAGGCAAAGGACCCTCTCATATTTTGAGTATAGCCAAAAACCACCTTCCTCTCAAGTTGGTTCCTGTTGACAAAATGTTTCATATTAAGTTAATATGGTATAATATGATACAATCAGAGACTGCCAAAGCCCGTTCCCGCCATCTTGCCGCCTCATTTCCCCGGTTGAGCGATCAGGATCAGGCATACCTTGAAACCCTTACCGCCCAACTGGCCGAAATCCACGAAACCAGTCCGGAAACGCGGTTTTCAACTGGAAAAACTTCCGAAGATATAGTACAACAGAATAAAGGACAGGAACCCTAAAATGCCCGAACAGACTGAAACCCGCCTCCCTTGGGGGCAAGACACCATCACCATAAAAGGCCGCAACACCGGCATCCAACACCTGACCGTCTATTTTGATGATGAACAACTCAATATCCTGGACTTCCTGAACGCCAGCCTCAAAGCCGAGTATGCCGCCATATATGAAGAAATCATGTCCCGCTACGAAGCCAAACTAAAGACCAGCAGCATATTTGACCACAACTTTCCCGAGGCACAATTCAGTGTAGAAACGATAGAGCCTCCTAATTCGCAAGGTTCCCATCCCGCCGCCGACAAGGAACTCATAGAAGCTATGCTAAACGAATACCACACCCGCCTTGTCTGCATGAAAACCAACTTCAAAGCGTATGAAGCCAACGTAGAAAAGTGGTTTAATGACTTGGCAATAAATAATAAAAATCTTTAACATCATTAGAAGCATTATGAATCAGAATATTCATTATTTATCAACGTAATAAATCTCAAAATTTGTTCTCTATGACATTCGTAATACTTTTTATTGCCTCCACAAAAACATTTTGAATTGGGATAATTCCCATTAAGGATATAATATTCAAGTTGTGTTCTGATGTTATCAATATCTCGAATAATCCTATTTTCAACCTGACTTATTTTTATTTTTGTATTGTACGCCCTTTCTTTATAATTTATGATCTTATGTCTTAATTTATTTATACTAATGAAATCGTCAACTATTGGATTATCGGTGATGTTTAAGCGATAATTATCTTTTGTTGCTCCAACATACGGAACATTGATGTCTTCAACAAAAAGTATTTTTTTATTCTGTAAAACTTGTGGAGTTATATCTATCACTGAGTTTTCTTTTGTTTGATACACAGCATGATAAATCGCCTCAATGAGGATGCTCGTTTCTGATATTGCCCATCCAACAATCATCTTGCCTCCACATTTTTCAACCATCTTTTGGACATTGAGAAAACATTCATCGTACAGCGCCCATTCTACCGGCTCAACATTTACAAATATGGGAGTTGAACAGACCCCCATCTTTTCAAGAAATAGTCTTATTTTCCGATTTATACGTTGAGGCGTTATCAAGTATTTTATACCTCCTTTAATAATCTTTTATCACTATTTCTAATTCACTAAAACTGATTTTTGTTTCTTGTAATAATTTATCTTGATTGATGTTGGAAAATTCTTTGTTTAGCATATGGGGATTAAATTGTATGCCAAGATTTCCAGTACATATTAAGGGGTATTCTTCCTCTGCTTGAAAATAATGTTCGTTCCAATCATCAATATATATATCTTGCATTTTATCTTCATCCAAACAAAAATAATCTGCTTTATATAAATAATATTCTAAAGTAGCATCTATTTCGCAATAAAATGGTATTGTAAATAATCCATCACCGAGTTTTACAATTTCTGATTTTGTGAATTCAATGGGGTCTATCCCTAGTACTCCAGTTATTGTTCCCTCATAGTTATCGTCAGGTATTTTCTCGTCTGTAATTTTTTTGAACACCAATTCTTCCTCAAGAGCATTATAAAATATTTTTTGCAGGTTTTCATTTTCCATTAATATTGGTAAGTGGTAAAGTAATAAATTATCAATTTCTTTAAATTCAATAATATTCTTCATATTGTCTGATGTTATAAAATCAGATAAATTAGAAAATACTGTTATATCTTGCCTGGCTACAGATTCTCTTAAATTCTTGTCATTCGAAATAAAAACTACTGTCTCATCTTTAATATTTTTTACCTGTGAAAATATAATGCCATCAGGTATATCCTCACGTGATTTTATTGTCTTAAATGGCTTGTCGCCGTTAAAATATCTTCCAAAGGTTTCTTTGTATTCCTCAAAAGTAGGTTCTATTATCTTCGCTTTAGTTTCAAGAATAAAAGTGTCTATTCTGTTTTCTATAGTCTTATCTCCCTCGGCGATAGTTTTTTTCATGTTTTTAATAATGCTTGCCAGCATATTCTTTTCTGTATCATATACAGCCTTAGTATATCTGTTTTCTAATGTTGCTAAATATTCTTTTCCAGATTTTAATTTTTCGCGCTCTTGCGTGATATATTCTTGAATCACAAATCGTGGAATAATAAGTTTTATCTTTCCCTCACTACATAAATTTCGCAATTTAACCATTTCAGTATTCTTAAAAAAAGGGTCCATATGTAAAACTGTCGTATCTAATATTACTTTCATGCAGATCATTATATATGTTATCAATATTTTGTGTCAATGGTATAATGAGGACCCCTTTATTATCAAATCAGGGAAAAATAAAGGGGGAAAGCCTTCCCCCACGCTACAGCCCGGCTTGCGCCGATCTTCCGCTTCCCCCCTTCTACGGGGGCTTCCCCCCTTCTACGGGGGCTTACGCCCCCGTAACGCCCACAAAGACCAATAAGTAAAAACCGCTTCTCGGTTTTCCCAAATCATTTACCTCCGCCGATTGCTCTTGAGCCAAAGCTCGTGGCCTCACCCACCTTTTACCTTATGAGCCTGCTCAAAGCTCGTGGCCTCATCCGTCGATTGCTCTTGAGCCTGCTCAAGGCTTATGGCCTCATCCGCCGATTGCTCTATGAGCCTGTTCAAAGCTCGCGGCCTTATCCGCCGATTGCTCTATCGCCAAAGTGACTAAAGTTCAAGCACCGCTCCGGTATTGGAAGAGATCCGGCAGCTCATCAAGGGTGATGACATACTCGCGTATAAACCTTTTCTTTATTGGCCTGTGGGTTATGGTACTCGCCGGTACAGAAATTGTTTGCGTTGGTCTGTCCCTGGGTTGATTGCCAGTCATCGTTCCATGTCATAAAAACGACCACTTTGCCCCGTCGCTGATGAGCCGTCGGGATCGGGCGGGTTTCATGCTCCGTGTAGGCGATGGTGCGCGGCTCGGGGTTATATGTCACGCTTTCGGCTAGCGGGCAAGCTGGGAACTAAAGTCAGGAACACCGTTCTTGACAGTGGGATATATGTCCTGACCAATGATGTCCACTGTAGCGGGATCAGGGTAAAGGTTACGGCACTGACCGTTCCATGCCCAAGCCAGATTATCCAGGGCCTTTACCTCAACATAATAATGGTAGAGGTACTCCCACAGCGCCTTATACGCGGCGGGGCTGTTGCTACTCTGAGTACCGCTGCCGGTTCCCCACCAGAACCAAGTTTCCATTCGCCCCGTGAAGTGGGTGCCAGAGGACAGGCACACCAGCGGCTAGCTTCGCCAGTTCCGTGGCTACAGAATGTGGTGTGGTTATTGTTGGCGAATGTGGTATAGAACTCGTCATTAGCGGTGCGTTGCAGACCAATACGCGGCATCCGCCAGTGCCAGCAAAACGCGACGATGCCATGCTTGCTGGGGACCAGCGGGTTTTGCCACCATGCGATAGCTTCCTCAGTCTGCTTGAAGCCGCCAAAGCTGGGGTTACGAATGTTGAGGTAATCAAAGCCCTTAATCGCGGGGTACTTGCCGGTATCGGTGAATACACGTCCGATCATGTCCATGCTGTCGTCCCACGTCGTTCCCGTAGCGCCGGCTCCTGCCCCTGCGCGAACACACCCGCGCCCGCCATTATCGACAGTGCCAGTCCGCCGCTGCCCTATTACCCGTTTTCATCATGGCCATCCCCTCTATGTATCAAGCGATGAAACGTGGGCAAAGTAGCTTGCATAGCGGACAACGCACGGGTATGGTAAGCCAATGAAAAACAAGAGCGGGATTCTAGACTATATTGCCGGGGCACTGGAAGACAGGCGCGCAAGGTTTGTGTTTCCTTTTGCTATACCGGCGGAATTCTGGGCGCGGGAGGCAGCGCTTGCTGCTGGCAGGCCGCTTGACCCGGGGCGTTTCATGGCGTGGGACAAGTTTAAGGAACACGCGCTTTCGATAAAACAGACCGGGCGAAGGGAAATAAACCGCGCAGTACGGACGCTCTTTGCCTCAAGCCTGCTGCGGGAAAACCACCGCGAGTTTCAGAAAGGTAAGGCGCTTCTGCGCGACTATATTAACCCTGATTACGCCAATTCCTCGTACAGCTCGTTTATCGGCTCCCTTGCGCGGCTCTTGCCTATGCTGGATAGGGTTCTGCGCCGGCCTGAAATAGCGGAAATCAGGGATGACGCCTACTTCAATGACCTCAAGCTGATTCATGAGCGTTATGCGCGGTTTTTAGCGGAGCATAATCTTTACGAGCCGTCGTGGAACCGCGCCTCATTCAACGCCTTTGATGAAAAGTGGTTGCTGTTTTACCCTGAGCTTGCCGAAGACTGGGACGAGTATGAGGAAGAACTGCTTCGCCTTGCCAAAGACGCGGGCGAAACTGTGCGGATTATCCCACTCAGCGCGATTGACGCGCCTTCGTGTGAGAACGCGCAAGGGGAGGCGGTTCGCGCCGTCATTGGCTCTTACGCGAGGAAGCATATCGCCTTCACGTTTTCCGCTGATGAGTACCGCTGTCTTGCCCTGCTCACTCGGCGGCTTCTGGACGAGGCGCGGCTGAGTTATGAGGACATCGTTATTTCCTTTGCGGGCGGCGCACATCCTGAGCGGCTGATTCAGGAATTCAGCCTGTATGACATTCCCATTGACCCGCGTCAGGGCAAGTTTCTGGTCGAGTATCCGGCGGGGCGCATCTTTACGGCACTTTCCGCCTGTCCAGCACAGAAGTGGTCGTTTCGGTCACTGAAGAACCTGCTTCTGGACAAGGCATTCCCCTGGAAGGATAAGGAATGGATCGATCTGCTGATTGACTTTGGTTTGCAATACCGCTGTTTGTCAGGCTTCCACGAGGGGTATCATGACATTGACGTATGGGAGCAGACCTTTGATCGGCATATCCAGCGCGGTTTCCTTGATCAACCAGTGTTTAAGATATCGTCCTTTTATGGCCAGCTTAAAAAAGACATCAACGCGCTGGTGAACGCGACGTCTTTTGAAGACCTGCGTACTGCGTGGCACATGTTCAGCAGGAATCATTTTGACAAAACAGCCCTTGCCCCTGACACCGACAAACTCTTCGCCCGATCAATGCGGGCGCTTGATGCCCTTATCGAAATCGAGAAGCAGTTTCCCGGCTTGTCCACTGGCAGTGCTGAGACCAGCGGCGATGAAAAGGCCGCTGGCGGGCGGGCGTTTCCTATCTTCCTCTCGTACATACAGGAAGAGCCTTATGTATTTCAGTCAGACACGCGGGGCGTTGCGCTTTACGATTACCGAGTAGCGGCGGGCATTGGGCCAGCAGTGCATTTTATCATCAACATGAATCAGGAAGATGCCACTGTGGTATACGCAACCGGCGCGTCGTTCCTGCGGGAAGACCGGAAGCGGCTTTTGAAGATACCTGACCGCGATCTGTCCGCCAGCTTTATCCATGCCTACGCCATTTCAGGTGGCTTTCCAGTATTTACCGTGTCCTCGCAAACCTTTTCCGGCTCGGTGATTCCTCACCGCCGTCTCTACGAGTTGGACGGCAGGCTGGTTTACCCAAAAGATGTGCTATTGCCAGAAAATCCTTACGACATTGAAGCAAAGCTTGTGTTAAACGATGGCGGCGTATGGTATGCGCCGCTTGACGCGCCGCCCCTGGTGTCAGAGATACAGAAACGCGGCTGGCAGGCGCGGCAAACCCTGCTCTGTCCCCCGCTTGGCGTTGACCTGCGTTATACCCCCATGAACGACGTCGCGCTCCGTGAGGCGCTGCGGGAACGACTCGGCAAGCAGATGCTTTTCAGGCGTATCAAGCGCCACATTCCGATTGACGACGAAAACACCGGCGAGGCTGTGCGCGACCTTCGCCTCTCCCCAACTGACCTCAACGAGTATCAGGTCTGCCCCTTCAAGTGGCTTATGGAGCGCGGGCTGCTCATTGAGCCAAAGCAAACCGAGATTGAAACCATTGGCCAGCGGAACATCGGTACGCTCTATCACCGCATCATTGAGGCGATTTTTAAGCGCATACAGGAACATGGCGATGGACGCTTTCATTCAGCCCTGATCGCGGATGAGTATCAGACCTATATAATAGAAGAAGTCAGAATAGCTATTGCTGAGGCGCAGATGAACGAGGGCGCGTTTCAGGAATCGGTTTACGATATGTTACGCCCACGCATCATGGCTGCCATCAATGACTACCTTGTTCGGGCTGATATTGACGGCGCGAAGGTACTGGGCGCGGAAATCCCCCTGCGCCGCGAATATCCGCCTTCCGAGACAGCCCTTTCCGGCAAAACCGACCTCGTGTTACAGGACAGCGCCGGTGATCTGCTGGTGATGGATTTCAAAACCGCGTCTCTACCTCTGGCCGCTGCCCTCATCGCCACGGATGACGCCGATACCGCGATCCCGCAAGACGTGCAGATGGCGGCTTATATCAATATGATCGAGCATATCCACAACGCCGCCGATACCTCTGACACGAATGACGCCCCGCCGCCGCTCGTTACCCGCGCCCGCTTTTACTCGATTGATAATCGCAAGTTCTGCGACGTGGTTGATGAGAAGGGCGGCAAGGGTAAGTACCATCTACCGCGTACCCCTGAAGAGTACCAGCGCGAGAAGGACGGGGTTAATGCGCTATTTGCGCAGGTGTCAGACACCGTAAAACAAGGCGCGTATCAGGTAACAAAGGACCGCAGCAACTGCGGGGCGTGTACAGTGTCTTCCGTGTGCCGCCACGCCTTTATCGCAGTGTCATAGGATCAGCGCGACATGCTTACGCGCAGCTTTTTGGCGAGATTGTGAGGGCGTTTCAGGAGCGCGGCTAGTACCTCGTGTAGCCTACACAGCCCTCCCGGTGTATTCCTGTGCTGTCTTTTCTGTGTAGCTTACACAACCCTCCCTGTGTAGGCTACACAGACTTCCCGATATAGCTTACACAGCCTTCTCGGTGTAGGCTACACAGACTTCACGGTGTAGACTACACATGCTCATCTGTGTAGTCTACACAGCCTTTCTCGTATATCTTACACAGCCTTCTCTGTATAACCTACACAGACTTCCCGGTGTAGCCTACACAGCCTCCTCTGTATAGCTTACATAGGCTTCTCGGTGTATCCTACACAGACTTTCTCGTATAGCTTATACAGACTTTCCAGTGTAGACTGCACTGTATTCTCTGTGTAGTATATACAGACTTCCCGGTATAGCCTGCTCTGCCTTCTCTGTGTAGCTTATACAGACTTTCCGGTGTAGACTGCACTGTATTCTCTGTGTAGTATATACAGACTTCCCGGTGTAGCCTGAGCTATCTTATCTGTGTAGCTTACACTGACTCATCTGTATAGACTACACAGCCCTTCCTATATAGCCTGTGTTCTCTTCCCGGTATAGTCTGCGTTGACTTCTCTGTTGTTTTTTCCTATTAAGCGTGGGCCGACGCTGTATATGCTTCTAAAGCTTTATTGACAAAACAAATGACTTGAGATAAAATATGGCAATATGGAGGAATGATTATGCGGGAAATTAAAAGAAGTGATATAAATGAACAGAACGCAAATTCAGGAATTGTTGAAGCTGGGGATTTTGTTTTTAAGGCGTCTGTGTAGGGAATATTGGGTAATCCATTGAAAATCAAATTAATGGCGCAATAGATCACTTAAATAGCCGGTTGGAATCAATCGGTTTAACATTAGAATCTGTTGTAAAATTGGATTGCTTGTTTAGAGATGTTTGGAATATTCCAATAATGGAAAAAGTATTCAAAGAAAGATTTAAATGGAAAATATCCTGCGCGAAAATCAATACAAACAGAATTTGCTCATAATGGAGGTCAAAATGGAAATGGACTTTTATTTCAACTTGATGCTATTGCGTATAAAGGATAAATAGAAAACAAAAATATAGGCGCGGCTCTGCACTGGGAAGAATCCTCCAAGCAAGGTTGCCTTTGGTATGTCATACTATTGAGATAATAATCGCTCTGTTGTTTGATACTTTTGTGTTGCTTGATGAACTATCTTTACGAACATGACGACGAATCTCCTGAACACTGTAGCTTTCCAGTTGCGTGAGTAAGCTCACGACTTCATCTACCGATAAGTTCTTTTTGGTGAGCGGCTTCTCTCGCGTTGTTACTCTTGATCTTTCTTCTATAATACAGATACTTGTTTATATTACCTATCATTCAGAGGAGATTAAAGAATGAAAAAACTTATGACTTTGCTTATGATGTGTGCGCTGGTTGCTTCCACGTTTGCGGGAGGCAAGAAGCAGGAGCCTTCAAGTAGCAGTCAACCCACACCAAGCGCCTCGGCGTCTCAGCCTGCGGCTACCGCGCCTGCTCTCAAGGTTGGCTTTGTGTACATTGGTACAATCAACGACGAAGGCTATACGCAGGCTCACGACAAGGGCAGGCTGGCAGTTGAGGCGCTGGGTGTTGAGACCGCATATATCGAGAATGTGGCTGCAAATGCGGATTGCGAAAAGGCGATCCGTGACCTCATTGATCAGGGCTGTAACCTGATCTACACAAACAGCTTTGGGTTTATGGACTGGACCATCAAGGTTGCCAAGGAATTTCCCAACGTGAAGTTTGCTCACTGCTCTGGCTATCAGACTGCGCCCAATGTCTCCACCTATTTCGGCAAGATATATCAGGCGCGCTACCTCTCAGGCATTGCCGCCGGACGCAAGAGCGCGACGGGCGCTATTGGTTATGTGGCGGCCTTCTCGATTCCTGAAGTGATTCGTGGTATCAACGCCTTTACTCTGGGCGTGCAGTCTGTGAATCCCAACGCCACGGTTGAGGTTATCTGGACAAACACGTGGTTTGATCCGGCAGTGGAGAAGCAGGCTGCGCTTGAACTCCTGAACAAGGGCTGTGATGTGATTGCCCAGCATCAGGATACCGCCTCACCTCAGCTTGCCGCGCAGGAAAAAGGCGCCTTTGCCGTGGGTTATAATGTGGCTACGCCTAACGCCGCGCCCCTCGCCTATCTCACCGCACCCGTGTTCCACTGGGAAGTTTTTTATGTTGACGATGTGAAGAGCGCCCTTGCTGGTACATGGAAATCGCGTGCCTATTGGGAAGGCTTGAGCAGCGGTATAGTCTCGCTTGATACGCTCACCCAGCTTAATGACCCCGCCACTGCCAACATGATAGACGAGGCGGCCAATGAGATTACCAGCGGTGTTTCCGATCCCTTCATGGGGCCGCTCTTTGACCAAAACAACGTGGAACGGGTCGCTGATGGCGTGAGAATGAGCGATACTGAAATCTGGAACATGGGCTGGTTTGTCCAGGGTGTGATTGGAACTATTCTGGAGTAAAAATGGCTGATCCTTACATCGTCATGGAACACATCTCCAAACGGTTTGGCAGTGTGCTGGCCAATGATGATGTGGGGTTAAGCGTGAGACGCGGTGAAATCGTTGCTTTATTGGGGGAAAACGGTTCGGGCAAGAGTACGCTGGTGAATATACTAGCCGGTATCTATCTACCCGACACTGGTTCCATCCACATTGGCGGATCGCCGCGTTTCTTCCATTCCCCCCATGATGCTATAGTTGCTGGTGTCGGCATGGTACACCAGCACTTCATGCTGATACCTGTGATGAATGCCCGTGAAAACATAAGTCTGGGTGAAAAGGGTTATTTTTTTAACAAAAAAGCCGTATCTGCAAAAATCAGTCGCGTTGAGCGGGAGTTTGGACTTAACATACCTCATGACAAAAAAATCTATGATATGTCTGTTGGTGAGAAACAGACTGTCGAAATCCTCAAGGTCTTATACCGAGGCGCGTCTATCCTCATTCTTGATGAGCCTACCGCTGTACTCACTCCGCAGGAAACCGCACGGCTCTTCACTATCATGAAGAACATGAGAGATGCGGGCTGTGCGATCATCATCATCACGCATAAACTGGGCGAGGTTATGGAGATAAGCGACCGTGTTACCGTACTGCGCGGAGGCCGGCTCACCGGATCGGTGAACACCAGCGACACAACGCCACGTGAGCTGACCGAAATGATGGTGGGCTCCAGTGTTTCCCTTGAGATAAACCGTCCCGCACCTTCTATGCCTGTAAAACAGCCTATGCTGGAGGTGCATTCCCTGAATCTGAGTAATAAAGAAGGCGCCAAGGTGATTGACGATCTATCTTTTGATCTATACGGCGGGGAAATACTGGGTGTAGCGGGTATTGCTGGAAGTGGTCAGAAGGAGCTATGCGAAATCCTCACAGGTCTGCGCCGCGCTGATTCTGGTTCCGTGCGTTTTGAGGGTGAGGAACTGCTGAAACTCTCGCCACGCACCATCAAAAACCGAGGTATACGCCTCAGTTTCATACCTGAAGACCGTTTGGGTATGGGGCTTGTGGCTGGTATGAGCATCACTGACAACGTGTTACTCCGCTATTACGACGGAACGCCCGGTATCTTTATCAACCGCGCTTCGGGTAAAACTCAGGCTGAAACCATTGTGCAACGCTACGCGGTTTCCACACCTTCGGTTAATCACATTGTGAAGAAACTTTCCGGCGGCAATATCCAAAAGGTTCTACTGGGGCGTGAGATCGAAACCGATCCCTGTCTCCTTATCACTGCCTATCCCGCACGCGGCCTTGATATTGGCGCGTCCTACAGCATCTACGATATGCTCAACGAGCGGAAGAAGCGCGGCGTCGCGGTACTCTTTATCGGGGAAGACCTTGATGTACTGAGGGAACTCTGCGACCGCATCATCGTGATCCACAACGGCGCTCTGGTGGGCATCGTAGACCCCTGTCTTGCTTCAAAAGAAGACATCGGTCTTTTAATGCTGGGACACCGCTAAATACGCGCTCAATGCGGCGGTATGTTCAGAAACGTACTGATTTTTGCCGATACTCTGGAAAAAGGGGGATACTCAATGAAAAAACAAACGTTTTGTTTGTGTAGTATATTATCGGCTGGTCTGTTTATCAGCGCTTCGTGGTGGCAGCAAGGCGACGCCAAAATAAGTCAAAATATTTCTGAGCGTGGCTATTATGCGGCTACTAACTCTGTTCCCCTCAATACCTTGGTGGATATTACCAACCCTGAAAATGAAAAAACTATCCGCGTGATGGTAATTGATGGTCTTGATGATCCCAGCTTTTTAGTCACCCTTTCACGAGAGGCGGCTGAAGCTATTGCCCTGCCGAAAATGAACGCCAAGGTAATAATGGAGCAACCTTCTGAGGAGGAAGCGTACTCCCCGTTTAGAGTGGCCGGTAGCCCAAACGCTGTTTCCATCAAGCCGGAAGCGCTGATCAAAGAAGAGTCTGCTCCCATCCTTGCTCAGGGGACACTCCCTCTAAAACAAGCGCTCACTCCGTCGCAAACTGTGAAAACGTCGGCTACAGAGCCTAATGTTACACCTCAAGCGGACTCACTGGAAAATGAAAACCTTGATTCTGATTACAAACCGGCCATGCCGGATGTGGCCATTGCAGAAGATGGCACAAGGGATCCATCTCCTGTCTGGGTGGAGCCAATGGATCTGCTCGGCACAGCGATACCAGAAACCTCTGAGGCTACCACATCCAATGAGACAGATATTCCTGTAACCATTAGCGAAACTCCAACGACAGATTTGGATAACCCTGAGACAAACCTGCTAGACCCAATGTCCACAATGGCAGACTCGGAAACGCTTCCTCCCAATGTAATGGATGAACCAAAGCTTGTTTCCACGCCGGAGCCAGAACCAGCTCCTCAAAGCGTGGCCACAGCCGAAGGAACCATTCCTTCAAAAGAGGGTACTAGTGAATATAAACTCATTCCTACTGAGGATCGTCCGCCTGAGGCAACGACTTTTACTATGCTTCCACCGGAATCAGAAATAGCGCCTCTGCCATCTGCTTCGTTACCAGATTCGTTCTTCGGGTCATCCCAAAATACGAACGAAGCAGCGTCAACTCAGAGGAGTAGTAGTATAATCCAAGCGGTGGAACTGACGAAGATACCTGACCCTTCGTTATTTGTTGAGCCGATTGACAGGGCTTCCCGTTCGTCAGCTTCGACGCAGGCCGCCGCACCAGAGCCTTCGTCGTTTGTCGCGCCGATTACGGCTAGTCCCCAACAGCCGGCAACAGCGTCAATCGACTCGTCCGTGTTTGTTGAGCCGGTTGACAGGGCTTCCCGCTCGTCAGCTTCGGCGCAGGCCACCACACCAGAGCCTTCGTCGTTTGTCGCGCCGATTACGGCTAGTCCTCAACAGTCAGCAACGGCGTCAATCGACCCATCCATGTTTGTTGAACCGCTTGATACCGCTTCAGCTTCGGCATGGGTCGCCACACCGGACCCCTCGTCATTTGTCGCGCCGATTACGGCTAGTCCCCAACAGTCGGCGTCATCCTTACTGGATACATCCGCCTTTGTCGCGCCAATTGCCGTCAGCCCTCAGCGGACATCGGGAACCTCGCTTTTTTCAATTCCCACAATTGCCAGCCTGGAAGCAGGACAGTATTATCTGCAAGTGATTGCTTATAACCGCTTGGAACAGGTGGAATCAGCCGTATCAAGTATTGGGCAAGCCTACCCTTTAACTGTGCAAAGTGCCGGAACCAGTGAAAATCCAATCTACCGGCTTCTTATAGGGCCGCTTAATCTGGGAGAAAGCGGCGCGTTACTCCAGCGGTTCAAAGGACTGGGCTACAAAGACGCCTTTATCCGGCAAGGTTCCTGATGTGCGTCAGGTAATGCTTGCCATTTGAGAGCGTTTAGGATACTATATAATTACAAAATCAAAGAGAGGTATTCATCATGGCATACAAGGTTGGAGAGACGTGTATCAATTGTGGCATCTGCGAAGAAGCATGTCCGGCTGAGGCAATTTCCGAAAAGGACGATAAGCGCTGGATTGATCCTGACAAGTGTCTGAGCTGTGGCGCATGCTTAGGGTCATGTGCCGCTGAAGCTATCACGGATGCGTAAACAAAAGACCCGTCTTGCGGCGGGTCTTTTATTTTGCAGTGAACACATGGTGTTGCCAAAACCAGCGTATCAGCTTTTCCAATATATAACCTATGATAAAGCCACCCGTATTCAGGATAATGTCATCCACATCAAAAGTCCCGCGTTTACATACAAGCTGAAGGAACTCCAGCACTAAGAGACCGCTTAACAGCACTATCGCTGCCTTGACAAGGCTTCCCTTGAAGCAGCCGGGCAGTAATATGCCAAAAGGGATGAATACTCCAATATTACCTAATACGTTGATAACAAAATGATACTTTCTGAGACTTTTGCTGCGGATAAACAGATCAATAGTAGAAAACGGTTGAAGGTTGTAACGGTATTCTGTCTGAGCTTGTCTGCCAAAACCAAAGAACATCCAGTAAAGTAGCAATGCCGTATAAAGTAAGAGGATACAGACTATTACATTATGTTTATTTAACTTCATTATTACTATAAGAATCGGTATTGCTATGGCAGAAAGAAAGTAAACCTCGAACCCAAACAAATAGGTTCGAGGTTTGAAAACAGCGCTCGGAACCGTACGGTTCCTCACTTTCTGATGATGTAACCGGCTTTGCGCGGCTTGGGTGCGGGCGTTTCAGCGGCGTAACCCAGGACGCAGTGGGCGACGCCTTCATAGTCATCGCTCAGACCCCATTCCTTGAGGAGCGTCTTGCCTTCCTCACTATCGAGCGATTCTTTTACACGGGCGATCCAGCAGGAGCCGACGCCGAGCGCGTAAGCCGCGTTCAGGAGGTTGCCCATCACGAGCGCGCCATCTTGCAAGGGCGTAACAGCCTTCTTGTCCACCAGCACGGTAACCACAGTGGGCGCCCCGTAGAAGGGCTTAGCGTCTGGATTGTTCAATACGCGGGCATTGAGCTTCTCCAGCTTCTCGATAAGCGCCTTGTCCTGCGTTACCACCATCACCGCTGACTGCGCCCCCATGCCGCTTGCCGCATAGGTTCCGGCTTCCAGTATGGCGTCAAGTTCAGACGCCTTGATTTGCTCCGGTTTATACTGTCGTATACTCCGCCGATTCTTCAGATTTTCCAATGTGCTTTGCATATAACCTCCGATTCCCGCGCCAACTCTATGGTCATGCGCGTATAGAACATTCTATCAGAAAACTGCAAGCCTATTCAATGAGACAAGATTTTTTTTCTTATAAGCAAAAGTTTTCCTCCAGAAAGCAGAAGCTCCTTTCATGTAGGCAAGAGTTCTTTTCATGAAAACAGAAGCTCCTTTCATATAGGCAAGAGTTCTTTTCATGAAAGCAGAAGCTCCTTTCATGTAGGCAAAACTTCCTTTCCTGTAGGAAAGTTTTCCTCTGGTAGGCAAACGCTCTTTTCCTGTAGGGAAGAGTTCTTTTCATGCGGTTTTGCGTATGGCGAGGTCTGCAAGGCTGGGTATCTGGTACTGGCGCATATAGGCGGCAATGCCGGTGATGATTTCGTTCATTGCAGGCGGGTGGGCAAATGTGGCTGATCCAACTTGTATGGCAACGGCGCCGGCCATAAGGAACTCCAGCGCGTCGCTTGCCGTGGCAATGCCACCCATACCCACGATAGGGACCGAGACCTGCTCACAAAGCTCCCATACCATACGAAGCGCGATAGGGCGTATGCCTGGGCCGGAAAGTCCGGCGCTCACCATGTCGAACATTGGTTTTCTTCTATATATATCGATTGCCATTGCCTTAAACGTGTTTACCAGAGAAAGGGCGTTGGCGCCTTGCGCGACACAGGCGCTCGCCACGGCGCAAAGGTCGGGCGCGTTGGGTGAGAGTTTCACCATGAGCGGCTTATTGGCGGCGGCGCGGCGAACTGCGCGAGTAACACCAGCGGCGGCGCCGGGATCAAGCCCAAAGCCCATGCCTCCGGCTTTCACGTTGGGACACGAGATGTTGAGTTCAATGATGTCGATAGGCGCGGCGTTGAGTAAGTGCGCTCCCTCGGCGTATTCCTCAACGCTGGAGCCGGAAAGGTTGGCGATGATCACTGGCCCCAGTTCCCTGAGCGCGGGCAGTTCCTTTTCAAGAAAGGCCGGAATCCCCGGATTCTCAAGGCCAATGGAATTCATCAGACCGGATGGCGTCTCGTGTACCCTTATGCCGTCATTGCCGGCGCGGGGCGTCAGCGTCAGGCCCTTGGTGCAGATGCCGCCAAGCGCGGCAATGTCCAGCAGTCCCGCGTACTCCCGCCCGTACCCAAAGGTGCCAGACGCGGCAATCACCGGATTACGAAAAGGTATACCAGCGATACTAAGCGATAAGTCAGGTTTATCATTCATCGTTTGTTTCAATCCACGCGCTCCCGATGGGATTTAATACCCCGCCATTTGAGGTGTAACACCGGATGCGCGGGATTTGTTCCCCGTACTATACGATTTCAAGGAGAAACCTTCAACTCGCCGCGTTTGTTCCCTCTTAAAAAATTTATCTTTTTTATCCAGACCATAAGAGCGATAGCGGAAGCTCGAAGCTACTGCAATACAAGAACTGTTGGAAAGGCGGCTCACACTACGAGGCGCTCATTTTTTGGCTGACAGCTTCCCCTGTGCAAACCGCATTCATCTGTTTATCGTACAGGTCTGTTGGCACGCGCTCAACGAGCTGCGCTTCCAGGCAAAACCCGATAGTGGCATACGCGAGTCCACGCGCATCAAGCTCTGCGAAAAACCGGTCGTAGTAACCCCGTCCATGCCCCAGGCGCCGGCCTTCGCGGTCAAAGGCCATACCCGGTACAATGATGAGCGAGGGAAAGAGTTCCGGCCCCAGGCGGTCTTCGGCTCGCATGGTCAGCGGCTCCCGTATGTGATAAGCACCGTAATGCCAGGGGCCACTTATACTATACACGCGAAAAAAACATAGGCTTCGGTGGGTAAGGGAAAGAGCATCTGGCGCTGTGTATGGTGTGTCTGACATCACGCGAGGAACAAAAACCCGCTTGCCGTCTGAGAGTGCGGCCTCAAGCAAGGGGCCAGTATCGATCTCGTCCGGCATGGAAAGAAAAAGCAGTACCGTCTCGTACTGCTTCCAGAGCGCTAGCCTCTGTATAAAAGACGCGCCTCTGACACCTTCGCTATAAAACACGCTGGAGAGAAGCGCGGCAAGCTGCCGCTTCATTTTTTTACGCATCAGCGATTTAGCTGTATCTATCATGCCTACCTTGATACCTGAGCTTGTTCCAAAACCAACTCACGCTCCATACCTTTGATTCCGCCCTAAAGCTCCTCTATGCAAGCAGGTTCTTGGGTATGAACCCTTCGCAGCGAATCACTTACGCATCAGCGACTTAGCTGTATCTATCATGCTTACCTTGATACCTAAGCTTGTTCCAAAACCAACTCACGCTCCATACCTTTGGTTCCGTCCCAAGTCTCCTTACGCAAGCAGGTTCTTGGGATGAACCATTCGCAGCGAATCACTTGTACCACTGCTCCTGGGATGCGTAGAGCTGGGCATACTCTCCTCCGGCGGCGACAAGCTCCTCGTGAGTTCCACTTTCCACCAGGCGGCCTTCTTTCATCACCACTATCCGGTCTGCGAGCCTCACTGACCCCAGCCGGTGGGTTACAATGATCGCCGTCTTTCCCTTGGATATTTCCGCGAACCGCTGGTAGATACGGGTTTCTTCGTAGGGGTCTATGGCTGCTGTGGGTTCGTCCAGCACGATGAGGCTGTGTTCCCGGAAAAAGCCCCGCCCAATAGCCACCCGCTGCCACTGTCCGCCTGAAAGGTCAACCCCGTCGAATTCACGGGAGAGCATTGTGTCGTAGCCCTGGGGAAAGGCCGCACTCTCCCGCTCCACTCCAGCCTGTTCGCAGATCTCGTCCAGCCGCCTGCGGTCTGCCACTGCCCAGTCCGCATCCGCCCGGCTGATGATAAGGTTCTCCTCCAGGGTCATCTGGTACTTCTGGTACTTTTGAAACACCCCAGAAGTACAGCCACACAGGGAAGAAAGACTGAGGTCTTCCGTGCGGTCTCGTCCATATCGTACTGCCCCTTCAGCCGGAGTATAAATGCCTGTAATGAGCCGTACCAGAGTGGATTTGCCGGAACCATTCTCCCCTACAATGGCGAGGGTTTCACTGTTTTTTATCCGCAGGCTTACATCTTTGACTGCGGGACTTTCAGCGCCTGGGTAAGTAAAGCTGACCCCTTCTAGGCTTATGTCGCAGTCCGCCTCTGGTTCCCGGTTCACGCCGCCCCGTTCCTCCATCTCCATAAACCTAACGTAGTTGCGGATAGCGCCCATGTTTTGAGCTATCCTTCCAATATGCATACAAACAACCTCTTCCATAATGTTATACAGCATACCAATAGCACTGGCCACTGCCGCAAAAGCGCCGACGCTGATCTCAGCAGCCATCAGAGACCGGAACAGCAGAAAGAGTATGCAGAAGTAGCCGCCGCAAGTCAGTGCGCGTGCGCCCAGTTCAAACATATCCGACTTGAGCCGGGCCTTGAGGATCAGGTCCCGCATCACCCTGAAAGCGTCAATGTAGAGCTTGCTGAAAAACCGGAAGCCTCCTAAAAGGCGAGTTTCCTTGAAATACTCCCGACCCGCGATACAGGTTTCGTAGTATTCGTACTCCCGCCGGGCTGGTGCGGCACCCTTCTCTACGTCCGTAAAGGCCCGGACACGGATGATCTGGGTCAGGGCTGTTGGGACAAAGACAATGGCGATGGAAATTGCTAGCAGGGGTTTCAGGCTCATAAGGTACAGACTCATATAGACAAAATAGGGAACGTAAAAGGTGAAGATGTTAATGAAAGTCATAGCAAAATCAACGACGTTATCCTTGCCCTGGCTGGCCTTGTTGATGTCATCCAAGCGGCGGGTGTCCTCAAACTGTATTGGCGCTATTCGTGCCGCCTTTTCCTGCATGGTTACAGTCAGAGCGCCTATGATTTTATCACTCAGAGGCATATAGAAAAGATTATGCGCGCCGTTTAAGACTTGGCACAGGAGAGCCACGAGACCCAGCAAGCCAAGAGCGGCAAATACCGGCGCTGTCCCGCCAGCGCCCCCAACAAGGGCTGCAGCGGAGTCAAAGAAACGCTGCCTGGCCGTAACATCCACGCCCCAAGAAGCTCCGTGAAGTATCCCCATCATGTTTATCAGAATAAAGCTGATAGGAGCAGCCCGGAACACCGGCGGCGCGAGCTTGCCCAGCAGGGTAAATACACCGTACTCCTTCCCATCTTGCTCCTTTCCAGCAATAGCTTTTTGTTTACTCATTGGTACCAGCTCCTTTGGCTTTCAAACATTTCAGCGTATATGCCGCCGCGCCCCATTAAGTCCTCATGGCTCCCTAGTTCAGCAACTCGGCCTTCATCAATAACCACAATCTCATCCGCCAGCCGCGCTGCTCCCAGCCGGTGGGTAATGAATATTGCCGGCCTTCCCGCGCTGATCCGGCCAAACATTCCATACACCTCTGACTCCGCCACTGGATCAAGAGCCGCAGTTGGTTCATCAAGGATATAAACCGCAGATGGGCGATAGACAGCGCGAGCTATGGCCAGCCGCTGCCACTGACCTCCAGAAAGGTCAACGCCTCCTTCACGAATCTTTCCCAGACTGGTATCCATACCACGAGGCAGGTCCCGTGTTGCGTCCTCAAGGCCAATCTGTTTCAGAATTTCCTCCATCCGCGTCCTATCGTCGCCTTCCCTGCTGCCTAACGTGATATTCTCCGCTAGGGAGATAAAATAGCGGGCATAATCTTGGTACACCACCGCGAAAATCCCCTTTAACTCCCCCTGGGAATAGTCCCGAAGGGTTTTCCCATTCAGGAAAATCTCTCCCTCGTACTCGCAGTAGAGGCCGGTCAGGAGTTTAGTCAGAGTGGTTTTACCCGCGCCGTTGACCCCGACCACTGCATAGTGCCTGCCGCCTTCAAACCGGAGGGAAAGACCTTTCAGGACATACCGGTCAGTGCCGGGGTATTTAAAGGAAACGTTGTGGAACTCAAGGCTTTCAAACCGGAAAGCCTCCGCCACTGGCTCATCCAAAGCGCCCTTTTGCTCACTCAACGCGCCAAAGGCGCTCAAGTCCTTTATGTATTCTCGATTGCTTACTAGTTCTTTCAGGTTCCAGGGCAGCCCCCAGGACATCATCTGTACTAGATTAAATGCCCCAGTAACTAGGGCGATAAACATCCCCGTGCTGAGATTACCAGACGACAGTGGAAAGATAAGGATTCCCGCAATGGCTATCGAAAGTAGGGCAATCATGATCCCTGTCCCCTTAACCCGTACAAAATATTTAAGGTTAGCACGGAACCTGATCTTCCGGGCAGCGTCAAACTTTTCGCGCCACTTACCTTTGATCGCTTTGGTGTACCCAAAGAGAGAGCGTTCCTCCACGTTTTCCCGGCCCATAAGCACACTGGAGAGATAATCTGCCCGGCGCGTAAACTTTTCCGCCTCTTGGTCAGCTTCATAGCTTGCTTTACCGCCCTTAATAGCCACGGCAAAAGCGGGAACCGATATGGCAATCACCGCCAGCCCTACCCACCATACCTGGGCAAACAGAATAGCCAGCACCGATGTAACCTGAATCACGATACTCGTAATTTCTAACAGGTTCTCAAATCCCCTACGAATTCGTCCCGCAGGGTCTCTGCATACTCGGTTGATAAGTTCCCAGCTTTCATTGGACTCGATATGCCAGTATTCCAGACGCGCTCGCTTTTCAACTGTTGCAACACGGAAATTCTCTGCAAGACTCAAATTAAGCCGTTCCTTGGAAAAGGCTGAGAGAGCGCCGTTGATGTTCTGATAGATAATGATCATCACAATCATGATAAGAGGGATATAGATTTCCTCCTCCTTTGTCCCGCCTTGGAAGATAAGGAGCGCCGTGTCCACGAACCGCGCCATTGCCAGAATCAACATCGACGGTGTGAGCGCCGCGAGAAGGCTGTTTATCCCGCAGTAAAGGGTATGCAAAGGCGCACACGCCAAAGGAATAGTAATAAAATCCCTCGTGCCGAACACACGGTTTGTAAGATTTATTTTCATCATAGGTAAGTATCTTATGATACATCCGATAAGGCAAGAGAGTTTTATACAGCATTGTAAGTCTGCCTAGCAATTACCACTATAGATATAACGCTATTAACACTAAACTAGAATGAAACATCTTGTTCATACTGCACTGGAAAGTCTGTGTATCCTACACGGAGAAACCAGTGTAAGCTACACAGAGAATCCAGTGTAAACTACACGAAGAATTCTGTAAAGACTGCACTGGAAAATCTGTGTAAGCTACACAGACTTTCCAGTATAGGATACACGGAAAAGTCTGTGTAAGCTACACAGAGAAGCCGGTACAGACTACACAGAGAAACCAGTGTAAGCTACACAGAGAAGCTGGTATAAGCTATACAGATAGCTCTATAAAGGCTACACGGACTTTCATATATAGCCTTAGTGTGGATACGGAACATAGCCTATAAGCAAAAAAAACAGAGAAGGAACAATAGGTGTATTCCTTCTCTGGCCAAGATTCAAACTATGGTTAATTCGGTGGGAAATTCTATAATACGGGGCGTTTTAAGCAGAAGCGAGCCGTTGGTAAACTGAGTAACAATCTGCAGTCGCCAGAGAGAACCTTGCTGGAGGGCTGGAATGGCCGCGATAAGTTTGATGGAACTGTTCTCACTTAGGTTTTCCGTTACCTTTACGGGTTGTGTATTTGGAATATCCTGATAAAACCAGATACCAACATCCGGGTGATCTCCGGCAAGCTTTATCTTGCTGCCGGTTATAACCAGAGCGCCGCCAGGGGAAAGAATCCGATTAAGCTCCCCACTGCGGACATCCAGAATACTGTCAATAAAACCTGACGTATTGGCAACGCCTTCTATCTCAACTTCAATGTTGTCGGCCAGTTCCCATAGGCGATCCATAGGCCGGAACGAGAAATCTACCTTGTGTTTTTTGGTATCTAGGCTTTTTCCTGTTTTTGAGAAGGTTCCGCCAACTTTGGGATGCAAGGAGAACCAGCCGGTGTTGACAGCAAAGCCATCGGTGAGCTGGTAGGCCGCCTCTTCAAAGAAAACCTTTACATCCTTGACGAGATCATCGTAGCTGCCAGTAAAGCCACCCCGGTTCTTGGCAGCAGCGCACACGTCCTCAACTGAGAGAACAGCTTCATTGTGGGTCTTGGCAATATACACGCCTGAAGCACCGGATAAATAGTTTGGATATAGCTTGACTTTGATACGGTGCAAGACTTCGTTGACATTGCCTATTACTTTATTCACAGTAGGTCAACTCCTTAGTCAGTAGCCTTGTCTAAAGGCAGGGGTTTGCAGCTTGGGCTGATTATTCAGTGTGCATAGACATTGATTCCCAGCGCTGCGCGGGTACGAGAGCTATTCTGTTCTATCTGTACCTCTATGTCAATACTGTTAAATGTGTATAATGCGATAAAACCTAATTGGAGAATAGAATGACCTATCAATACTGGAATGAACGGATGGAAACACTTCCCCACGCAGAATTGGAAACGTATCAGCTTGAGCAGCTTAAAAAGATACTTGCTGTGGCCATGAGAACGCCGTTTTACCAAAAGCGCCTGAGTGAAGCGGGCATCAACAGCGCGGACGAGATCAGGAGCCTCGCGGATATTCGGCGTGTGCCTTTTACCACCAAGCATGATCTGCGTGATGGCTTTCCCTATGGCTTCCTCAGCGTGCCTAAAGACGAGGTGATACGCCTTCACGCCTCAAGCGGAACCACTGGAACGCCCACAACAATCTATTTTAACAAGGAAGATATTGTGCGCTGGACAAACTTTGTGGCGCGTTCTATCTATGCCACAGGGTGTAACAAGACTGACGTGTTTCAGAACATGATTACCTACGGCCTTTTCACTGGCGGCTTGGGCTTTCATTTTGGCGGTGAAGCGGTTGGAATGCTCGTGATTCCCTCTGGCCCGGGGAACACCACGCGGCAGTTCAAGCTGATGCAGGATTTTGGAACGACTGTGGTTCATGCGACGCCGAGTTTTCTGCTTCACGTTGAGGCGAAGATGCGGGAAGAGGGAGTTACACGCGGGTCTCTGGCACTGAAACGAGCCTTTGCCGGCGCAGAGCCGTATTCAGAGGACACGCGACGCCGTATTGAGGACTTGCTTTGCATCGACGTATATAACTCCTATGGGCTTTCCGAGATGAATGGGCCTGGTGTGGCCTTTGAGTGTCAGGCAAAAGATGGTCTCCACATTTGGGAAGATGGCTACATCGCTGAAATCGTGAACCCTGACACGCTTGAGCCGGTTCCTGACGGCGAAGTTGGCGAACTTGTGCTTACTTGCTTGTGCCGTGAAGCGTCGCCCATACTGCGCTACCGTACCCGCGATCTGACTGGCTTCTACACTGAGCCGTGTTCTTGTGGTAGAACCCACCGCCGTCTGCGCCGTATCACAGGCCGCACTGATGATATGCTCATCATCAATGGCGTAAACCTCTTCCCCAGCCAGATTGAGGAAGTCATCATGTCAATCAAGGAAGTAGGCAATAACTATCTGATTGTAGTTGAGAAGGAAGGCGTATTAGACCGTCTCACCGTTAAGATTGAGGTTAGGCCAAACATCTTTATGGACGACACTCGTCCGCTTAACGCGCTGAAAGAAAGAATCCGCAGAACCTTGCAGTCTATGATCACGATTAACCCACGGGTGGAACTACACGAGAGCGGCAGTTTGCCGGTGTCTGAAGGAAAAGCCAAGCGGGTTCAGGACAATCGGCCAAAAGACGTGTAAACTGCTGTCCGCCTCAAGCCGCTTGAGGCGGACAGCTTCTTGTTTTAAGCCCAGCGGCTCAATAAAGGGCGGCGGGCTTTTTCGCTTGCTCCCAGTAACGTTTCATCAGGGCTTCGCAGCGGCCGTGGAGAGTGGTCAAAAGCCCTGCGGCGTTGGGGGCGCCGCATATATAATCCTTCATCAGACGGCCTTCCTCGTAACAAAGTTCATCATGGATTGGGAAATACTCTTCCTCCAAAAACAGGGCAAACATCACATAACGGTATTCGCCGTACATACGGGGCAAAGGTTCCTGTCCATAAGGCCCAAACGTGTATTGCTCCTGAGCCACAGAACGGTTCTGCCGAATGGCGTCCATGATGGCGGAACGCCCAGCATATTCGGCAAAGACGATAGACTTTGCCGTATTGAACCAAGGGCTGTTCACCGTGCCGTGAGAATCACTACAACCGAGTATTGGTATGGTATTCCCTTCAGCCTGTAATTGGCGCCAAAGCGCGACCTGGGGTATGTTTTCCTGCAAGGTCTGGCCGCCTATGAGTTCAAAGGCGTCAAAACACGTTGCTTTGAGCATATACGCCGCCATATCTTCCCGTATATGGTAGGCGTGATCGTGAATCCAGTGGGGATGCACCATGATAGCAAGCCCGCCGGCCTTGTGTATCTCACGGCAAACCCATTGGCATGAGGCGAATTCCTCACGGTTAAGCGATTCAGGTATATTCAGACCAGCAGCGAGCTCCGCTACTTCACGATGGTAACGCGCCCAATCGCTTTGCATGAGCTTGTTCACACTGGATATTCCACCAATGTGAATATAGTGGGTGTGATTTCCCTGGGGATGAACTTCCTCGCCTGGGAACAGCCGGATGTCAATCGGTATATCACGGTAAGCGTCGATTGCTTCAATCGAAGGCTCGTATCGCTCATGGTCAGTGATAGCCAGGAAGTCGAAGCCCGCCTTCCGATAGTTGGCAGCGACAATGGCTGGCGCTTCCTTGCCGTCGGAATAGCAGGTGTGGGCATGCAGGTCTCCCCGATAAGGCCGCAGGCGATAAAGGTCTTCCTCCACAGCATATACCCGCACTTCCAGCGGAAACCCTCTGGGCATAGTATCGATCTGAGGAACAATGCGGAGGGCATACTGCCCCTCAGCGCCGAGCTGGTGGGAAAACGACAAAGAGCCGTCTGCGGAATTGGCTTTATATACGGGATAGGCTTGAGCCTTATCGTTTCGCGTGGTCTCGTTCATGGGAATCACGGTTATGGTATACGGTGTTTCCGGCTTGAACGCGGCATGATGACCCAGTGGCCGGATAGTTATGGCCCCGCAATCTTTGGCCAGCAAGACTTTGGGACAAACCTCATAGTAAGAAAGCTCAGTTTTCAAAACATACTCCTTGTGAGATAAGATGGAGGTTTCATATTGGAAATGGCAAGCACTGCATGAATACTGTCCCGCGTATGAAAGTTCTATGAGTCCAACTCGGCCTGTTGCTCTAGGGAAAATAGCGTTCTATAGTTATTCTATGTTCAATAGTATCCGGGGAATCGTTACTGAAAAACTGGGCGACAGTGTGCGCCTTGAGACCAGCGGCGTTGAGTGGGATATTGCCATGCCCGCCATAGACGTAAACGCCCTGCCACCAGTGGGCGAAGAGGGGCGGGTGTTCACCTGGCTCTCTCACAAGGAAACTGAGATGCGTCTCTTTGGTTTTGCCGATGAGACGCGGCGGAGCACGTTTCTGGAACTGCTCAAGGTTGAGGGGATTGGTCCAAAAGGAGCGATAAGGATTATGGGCGGTATCGGGCAAAAGGAACTAGAGCGCGCTCTGGAACAGGAAGACCTGGAACGGCTTGAGGCAGTTCCAGGACTGGGCAAAAAGACCGCGCAGAAGCTGCTTCTCGCGCTCAGGGGAAAGCTGAGTTTCGCCCCCACAATGCCGCAAGCCTCCACACCCTACGCAGAGCTTGTGGAAGCGCTTATCGGCATGGGCTATGATCGCCGCGCCGCCATAGACGCCCTTAGTAAAGCGGAAGCCTTGCTTCAACCAGAACTCAGCGGATCGGAAAAAGAAAAACGCCTCTTCAAGCAGGCGATTGTCTACCTGAGCAGCAGATAGAGGCGCTGTAACCATGACTATTGAACAAAAAGCACATATAGCTGAATTTCTCGACCTTGCCAGCGCGTACCTGCGCTCCGGCTATAAACGTCAGTCCACCGATGACAAAAGCGCCGCGCCCGTGGCAGTGGAGCCAGCCGCGCCGCAAGCGCCGCTGCCTGAAAGCCAGCTGGAAGCCATTGCCCCTCCTGATACGCATATCGCTGGTATTAGTAACGATGAGGCTGGTATGGACACGCTCGAAGCCATAGCCGCGGATATTGCGGCCTGCGCTGCCTGCCCCTTGCACGCGACCCGTACCAACACAGTACCCGGCGAAGGCGTGTCCTCACCGCTTGTACTCGTTATTGGTGAAGGCCCTGGTGAAAATGAAGATAAGTCCGGCAGGCCATTTGTGGGAGAAGCCGGCCAGCTCCTTGACAAAATGCTGGCATCCATCAACCTGTCGCGGGGAGAAAACAGCTTTATAGCCAATGTGGTAAAATGCCGCCCTCCGCATAACCGCGACCCTTTGCCGGAAGAAATAGCGGCTTGCGCGCCCTTTCTCACGCGACAAATCGCGCTGCTCAAACCCCGCGTGATCCTCTGCGCCGGACGGGTCGCCACTCAGACACTGGTCAAAACCACAAACAGCATCAAAAACCTCCACGGACACTTTATCGAATGTGCCCAGATTCCCTTCTTCCCGATGTACCACCCCAGCGCTCTCCTGCATGACCCCAGTCTCAAGCGCCCCTCATGGGATGACCTCAAAACCCTGCGCGTCCGCCTTGAAAAGTTAGCGGCGCTCAAGGTTTAGAAACCGGCCTTTTCTTCTTGCCTTAACAGGATTATGATCTCCCTGTAAGATAACAAAATAAGTTGTGGGAACGCGCCAAGCGTGTTGGCAATGTTTCCAAAGGGAGTTCAGGATGGAATATCAGATAAAAGATAAAGCGGCGTATCAGAAAGTAACCAATGCATTCAAAAAACAGAAGCAGGGCGCGACTGTCGCTGATATTGTTGCGCGGACAGCCCTGCCGCTGGAAACCGTGAAAGAGCTTGTTCCGGCGGTCTCGGACGAATACTCCGGGCGGCTTGAGGTAACCGCGTCTGGAGAGATCAAGTATTCATTCCCTCGCGGTTTCACGAGCAGGTATCACGGATTTCGGGCTAGCCTGCGCCGCTTCACCGATAAATTGGGTAAGGGCGCCAAAATTGTAGGTAAAGGGCTATTCAAGGCTTGGATTATGGTGATGCTTGTGGGTTACTTTGTGCTTTTCATGGTTCTGGCGCTGGCAGCGCTCCTGCTGTCGCTTGCGGCGAGCATGTCTGGCAACGACCGCTCGGAAGGCAGGGGAGGCGGTCTGGGAGGTTTCTTCATTGCTTCGCATATTTTTGATCTCATTATCAGAATCTGGTTTTATTCAGAGCTAACTAAATCACTTAACCCTTCATATTCAGGCAGGCAGGCGGCGCGTAAAAAAGGGAAACCCCTGTACAAGGCTATTTTCTCGTTTGTGTTTGGTGATGACGACCCTAACGCAGACTGGGAGGCGCGGGAAAAGCAGGCCGTGATTTCATACCTACAGGTCAGCAAAGGTGTCATCTCCCTGCCGGAGTTTATGAACCTCACCGGCCTTCCACCTCAGGAAGCTGATCGCGCCATCACCGCGTACTGCGCTGAATTCGGCGGCAGTCCTGAAGCCACGGAAGACGGAACCGTAGTCTACCGTTTTGACGCCCTGCTGCGCCGCGCTGACAAACGTGATCGCTCGTTTGGCTCCTCTTCCCCATTAAAGCGGCTCAGGCCATTTTCGTCAAACCTGAAAAAGATGAATGTATGGTTCAGCGTGATAAACGGGGTGAACCTGCTCTTTGGCTCTTACTTTTTGACTAACGCGCTCTCGACCGGCGCGGTGTCCATTGTTACCAATGTTGTCCGTGGCAAGCAGGTGGCGCATCTCGTTTCCCAGTCCGGCGATGTCCCGTCGTACCTGTATGGGCTTACCTACGCGCTGTCCTCCTCAGTTATCGACAATCCCCTGCCCTTGATTACGATAGGGCTGGGCGTGGTCCCGCTGGTGTTCTCGATCTTTTTCTGGCTCATACCATTGATTCGCTCCGGCTTGGTGAAGAGGAGTAACGAGCGTATCAAGATGGAAAATCTGCGGAAACTGGGGTATAGCCGGATTTGGGGCTTTCCCCGCAACGTGAAACGTACTGATATTGGTACGACAGTGGAGCTGGATGTGAGCCGCCCCAAAAACCTCGGCGCAGCTCAGGATCGGGTTATCAAGGAATTGGGGGCATACGCGGTTCCCGAAGTCAGCATTGCTGACGACGGAAGCACGGTGTATACATTCACTGAACTTGAGCGGGAAAAAGCCGCGCTTGAGAAGTACCGCGACGGCATTCAAACTACAGACATTGGCGAGACTATATTTGACAGTGAGGAGTGATTGTTCACGTGAGAAATTGCTCAATCTTGTCTGCTATGGTTCGTAATTCAGCGAAACAGGTTTTGGTCTCAGGCAGGGAACTGAGGAAAACCTTGCCATAGAGCTTGCGTATCACACGGGCATCAAGTACCACCACCACGCCGTAGTCGCTTGACCGGCGCATGAGCCGGCCAAAGCCCTGTTTAAACTTCATCACCGATTCCGGCACAGACAGTTCCATGAAGGAATTGCCGCCGCGCCGCTCAAGGTCTTCACAGCGGGCTGCAAAGACTGGCTCGTTGGGTGTCCTGAACGGCAGGCGGCAGAGTATCACCATGCGCAGGGTATCACCGGGCGCGTCAATGCCTTCCCAGAACGAGTCAGTGGCAAAAAGCACACTTGTTTTTTCGGCGAGAAAGGTCTTGAGCAGGCGACTGCGGTCATCATCGCCCTGCTTGAGGCAGTGGATTCCCTGCTTTTCAAGAAGCGTTCTAGAGGCGTTGTAGGCGCTTTCCAACGCACTGTAAGAGGTAAAGAGGATGAGCGCCGAGCCGCTAGCGCAGGCGGTAAGACTGCCGACCGCCATGTTTACAAAATCGCGGTACGGGGCGTCAGGCAGGGGCAGAGGCGCGTCGGTAGGTATCGCCAGAAGCACCGAAGTGGCGTAGGGAAACGGCGAGGGGAAACGGTCGCACAGTACCAGCCGCTCGTCTACCAGCGCCAGACCGCAGCGGCTTGCCCAGTATTCAAAGGTATCGTTCACGGTGAGGGTTGCTGATACGCAGACCACAGTTTTATTGGGGTTGAAGATAGCTTCTTTTAACACTGGTGACACGTTAAGCGGTGTCGAGGTAAAACTTACCCACGGATCGCTACTGTTGTGCCGTTCCAGCCAGAGTACCTTGTCCGGGTGCTGCTGATATTCAATAAACACGCGGCATAGCTGGGCAATGATCTCAAGGCGTTTGCGTATGGCCTTTATCTCCCAGATGATAACATTCTCTTCGTTTTCGTTTTCAGCTGTGCCAAGCATACTCTTGATGATCGCTGTATATGCCTGAAGCTGGGAGCGCAGGTCTTCGATAAACGGAGTCAGCGTGGCGCGAATGTCCTTGTCCGAATCAGGCGTTAGGCGGAAAACACCTTCCCGTTTGCATAGTTCAAGCGCGGCCTTATCCAGCGCGTCGGCGCTGTCCCGTATTTTTTGGTTTATGCTCTCAATTTCGTCAATCCGGTCTTGTGCATGTAAGGCTGGCAGAATAAGCGCGAGCAGGCCGCGCAGATTACCCCGCTGTCTTCTGAACAGGCGACCAGTTTGACGGTATATCGAAAAGCGGCTGAACTGCTCGGAAAAGAACGAGGTTGCCGCTTCTTCCACTGTATGCGCCTCGTCGATGATGACGCGATGGTACAGCGGCAGTACCACCATGCCATCGTAGCCTGCGCCATCACGCCGCGCTGAAGCGTCTGCGAAAAGCAGGTGATGGTTCACCACAAGCACAGGCGCGGTGGCGGCCTGGGCGCGGAGCGCCTGAAAGAAACAACGTTCTCGCTCAGGACAATGCTGCCCCATGCAAAGATCCGCTTCGCAGGTAACTCGTGACCAGAGCGAATCAGGCAGGGGGAACGAAATGTCCGAACGCGCACCGGTGTGGGTCGTATCAATCCATGCGCTCATGGCTTGAAGTGCCTCATACTCAGGGTCTGCAAGAAAGCTTTGTTCCCTGGCTGTCTCATCAAACCTTCGGAGGCAGAGATAGTTTCCCCGCCCTTTCATAAGCACAACCTTGATATCAGCCTCTAGAGCAGAAAGTACCAGCGGAATGTCTTTTTCGTAAAGCTGTTCCTGTAAAGTGATGGTGGCGGTAGAAATAACGATCCGCTCGTTGTTGAGCAGGACGTGGCTCAGGGCAGGCAGAAGATACGCGAATGATTTACCTACGCCAGTTCCCGCCTCAGCCGCCACAATTGCGTCATAGTTAAAGCCGCGTATCACGAGGCGCATAAGGTCAAGCTGAGATTGCCGCATCTCGTAGGTGTTCAGTCGCTTTGCTATGGCCCCGCCCTCTTCCAGCGCCGCGATGATGGTCCGCTCGTTGAGCGTCCGCTCATCAGGCGGAGTATCGCTGGGAGTCCGCTCCTTGAGTGCTTCTTTATTGGGAGTGCGCTTGCTGCGAGTACGGGATGCGACCTTTTCGGCGCTCGTTTTCTGTTGCGGTGATTTGCGTGGCGGTTTTACAGATTTCACAAATTTAAGATATAATGAAAAAAGCCTTTGCTACAAGACCGGCATAAAAAACCGCGTTAAACCGCCATAACATACTTGAAGAAAATTGTTGACTCAGGTATCGTACCATCCTATCATTAGGACGGTATGTTTTACCGTCCGTCCTTGGGGAATAATAAGTTGGGGGACTTTTATGAATATTACAAATCTCATGAATGTTGAAGTGAATGATGACGACGATAACCTTATCGATCCGAGTCCGGCGGTTATTAAGGTTATCGGCGCGGGTGGCGGCGGCTGTAACGCGGTTAATCGCATGATCGAATGTGGTTTGAGAGGTGTTGAATTTATTGGGGTTAATACCGATGTGCAGGACTTAAAAAGGAAATGCAAGGCAAGCAAAAAAGTGCAGATTGGCGCGAAAATAACCAAAGGACTAGGTGCGGGGGGTAAGCCTGAGGTTGGTCAGAAAGCTGCCTCCGAAGACCATGAGGCCATCAACGAGCTGATCAAAGGCGCGAACATGGTATTTGTAACCGCCGGCATGGGGGGCGGCACCGGCACTGGCGCGGCGCCGGTTATTGCTCAGATAGCAAGGGACTGTGGCGCACTTACCGTGGGTGTGGTAACAAAGCCTTTCAAACTGGAGGGTACACACCGAATGCGTCAGGCTGAAGCTGGCATCGACGAACTGCGAAAATTCGTGGATACCTTGATCATCATCCCTAATGAGCAACTTTTTAATATTGTTGAACGGAAAACAACCATCACCGAGGCTTTTCTTCGCGCTGATGAGGTATTGCGTCAGGGAGTGCAGGGCATTTCTGACCTTATCACAGAAATCGGCCTCATTAATATTGATTTTGCCGACGTGGAGACCATTATTCAGGGGGAGGGCGATGTTGCCCTCATGGGTATTGGTTTCGGGACCGGGGATAACCGCGCTTCTGAGGCAGCAAACGCGGCCATTGACAGCCCGCTGCTTGAAGGCGCGTCGGTTGAAGGCGCAACACGTATCTTGGTAAACATTTCAGGGGGGAGTGATATTACCCTGGTTGAGTATGAGGAAGCCATAAAGATCATCACCGCGAAGGCTGCCCCGGACGCTAACATTATCTGCGGCGTCATTGTGGACCAGACCCTCGCGGATAAAATCCGCGTAACAGTGGTCGCCACAGGCTTTCAGGTAGCGAAGGCGGAAAAGCGTCTGCCCAAACAGTCCAGCGAAGAGCTTAGCGGGAAAACGTCTGCTCAGGATGACGATAAGGGTAGCTTTATTCCTTATGACCAATGGAAAGAACTGATAAGCCGGAGCAGTAGTACCAATCAGCAGGACCGTCCAGCCCGGGTGCAACCTTCGTATTCTGATAATGATTTTGAGATTCCGGCGATTATAAGGAATGGCAGACGCGGCTGAGATTTGATTCCATGAAACAGGCGCTGTCGGAACTGCTTGAGCGGTATTATACAAGACTCTTGTCATTAGAATGTCATGCCCGCCTTACAGCTGAAACGTATCGCGGGGAACTAAGATACAGCTTTGCTGCCCCGCTCCTTGCCGTCGGCGCTGAGCTCCGAGCCGTGCGGGAACTGCTAGGACACGCGAACATGTCTACAACTCAGGCATATACCCATGTTGACGTATCACTACTCTGCGAAAAACACCGGCAGTATCTGCCAAAGATAAAAAGTTATGAAAGTTAAAAAAGAAATTATAATCGGCCTTAGCGTGATTTTTGTGATTGCCGCAGCCATTATCGGCGGGACTATCTGGCAGAAGAATCGCTCCCGAACAACACTCGCGGAACGCATCGTTGAGATGGGAAGGGGCGGGCCGCCCCAGGGCATCAAAGACCTCAGAGAAGCGATAACCCTTTATGAAAAGGAAATTGAACAGCACGTTAAAGACGCAGCCCAGACCGGCGCTTACTGGAAAATCCTTGCCACGCGATTACACGATCGCGCCCTCTTCGGCGAGGCGCTCAATGCCTATGAACGAGCCATCTACTACATGCCGGAAGACCACAGCCTGCATTATATGCGGGGCTTATGCGCCGCAACCATAGCAAAGTCCCGTTATGATAACCCAGCCGAGCAGACGTACTACTTCACCCTTGCCGAACACGCCTATCTGCGAGCTATTGAGCTTGCGCCAGACTATTCGCGGCCTC
Organism: Treponema sp.; assembly: GCA_031266875.1. Taxonomy (GTDB): domain Bacteria; phylum Spirochaetota; class Spirochaetia; order Treponematales; family Breznakiellaceae; genus JAIRMT01. The sequence goes on along the minus strand of JAISAE010000024.1, from coordinate 19,528 downwards.
GTTATGGTATTGCGGTCTTGTATGTGTATGAATTGGGTCTTCCCGAAGAAGCTATCCCGCACCTTACCCACTATCTCGAACTTTCCCGAAACAATGTGGATGGCGTACTGCTCCTTGCCGCAGCTCAGTACATGAGCGGCAATGATAATGAGGCGCTCGCTCTCTGTGATCGGGCTATCACGCTCACTAAAGACCGCAACAAAATCGCCGAAACCGAGCAGTTCAAAAACCGCATCCTGAATTCGCGCTACTAATCACGCGCAGAGCAATTCGCGTGCTCTGCGCGTGATGTAGTCAGCGCCTTATTCGGCTTTGTTGATCTGGATTACCCGTTTCTGAGTTTCAGTGCGCTTCTTGATCTCAAGGGTGAGAATGCCGTTTTTGAAGGCCGCCGTGATGTTCTCCGGATCAGCGTTTTCAGGCAATTTGAGCGTGCGGCTGAACGTAACAGAGCGACGCTCATGAAGGATGTAGGTTCCTTCTGCTTTTCCATTCTTCTCCGCTTCATTGCTTTTCGAAGCGAGAGTCAATGCTCCACCGTTCACATGCACCTCAACCATCGTGTCATCGTAACCGGGAAGCTCCGCCTCGATCACATAAGACGTGTCAGTCTCGCGGACATCCAGCAACGGCAGATGGTTAAGAATACGGCTCTCGCTGGCTGAAAGGGGTGAATCATCGAAGAATGATTCCACATAGCGATTGAAATCATTTAACGCGCCCTCAAGGGTAGTGGGACGATACAAGGTAACTCTTGGCATACCAAGTCTCCTTAAAAAGTTTTTTCAGGCGCCATGCGCCTGTGTCGATGCAGGCGCGTAATACCGCGCATGTTACGCCGGATAGGTTCCTGACAGGCTCCCTGTTCCCGCTGTTCCGCATCAACATCTATAGCTAAGCAAATTCCGTGCCAAGTTCGGGCGTTTTACAAAGATTTTTTAACTCATTATATTACAAAGAAATGTTCCAGAACGGTTTACCAGTTTCCGCGTTTCAGCAACAGTCTGGCGTGTATCAGTGTATCGGGGTTGCGTCATTTCTCTCTATGGCGCTTGTTTATGCTCATTATTTGTAGCAAAATGATACACATGTACGCCCTTTATTACGCAAATTTTGTTTCAGGTTTACAAGGTCTGGTCGCGGACACGCTCAAGCGCGACATACAAGACCTGCTCATCAAAAAAACGCTGGACGGCGCTCTTGTGTTTGAAACCGCTTGTCCGCATGAACGGCTTCAGCATAAGTGCTTCAACAACCTTTTTGCCGTGCTTAACCTGCGTGAGGCAACCGGCCAGCGTCCCCTTGAGGCGCATATACAGGCAGTATGCCGGCGGCCGTTCAGAGTCGCACCTGTATCCGGCAAAGCGCCCCGCTCGTTCAGGATCATTACCTCGTATGCCAATCAGCTTACGGCAATTGGCGAAAACGCGCGGCGAAACGCTGAGTATCACATAGCGTGTCAGACCGGCCTGCGCCTTTCACGAAGCAAAAGCGATGTGGAGTTCTGGTTCCTGTACCGAACCGAAGGCTGTTCCCTGTTTATGCAGAGACTCAGCTACCACGCCTCGTTTGACAAGGCCCTGCACAAGGGGGAACTGACGCCGCCTCTGGCCTACGCGCTCTGTGTAGCAGCTCGTTTACCCAAAGACGCGCTTGTTCTGGACCCGTTTTGCGGCTACGGCGCGATACCCAAAGCCTGCCTCACGTATTTTCCAGCGCGTACCTGCTATGCCTTTGACATAAACGACGAGGCATTAGCGTATACACGCCGCGCCATCACCGGCGCTGCCGCAAAACGCGCTATCATCAGAAAACTTGATGTATACGCGCTCCCCTCACTTATACCCGCGGGAAGCCTTGACGCCATCATCACCGACCCGCCTTGGGGCCTTTACGAGCGCCTGCCACTTCCTCTTCCGCGCCTTTATACCGATATGCTGGAACTCTTTGCCATCATGCTAAAGCCCCATGGGAGCATCACGCTTCTGACCGCGCAGACAGAGCTGGTGAAACGTATAGTGGAAGAATCAAACACCCTCATTATCGAAGAAACTATAAGCGTGCTGGTTTCCGGCAGAAAGGCTTCGATATTCAGACTGAAAACAGAAGTGAAGCATACGCTTTAAGCCGGTAAGACCCTCATGAGGGTTTTGATGAGTGAGCAAAGCACTCGTGATTTCGCCGGTGGTGTGTTACTTCGCGTCAATCTGCTGTGGGACACTGTGTTCAAGGCGGTTGTTGCCCGTGTTTGTCTATTATGCAAAGAAGCGTGAGATGAACCGTGTCAGACACGCGGCGATCATCACGATGAACTGAGAGCAGACGGATGAGTTGGCGCGGAAGCCAGTGGAATAACTAAGCACGGCAAAGACCTGAGCGATATATCTGAACTTGAGAAACAGTAGAATGAACAGACGTATTGGCCTTTTAGCCGCATGAGCAGTGAGCGCGCTTATACCAGCGCCGCTGGCGGCGTAAACCTATGTATCAGCGCCGCTCACCAGCCGTGTATCTCGTGTACCAGCCGCGGCCACGCCACGTGCTTTGACCTGCTGCCCACGCTTGCCCAGCTATTCAGCCTGCCAATAAACGCCAGTTGAGACGGCGCCACTAAACTTACTTACACCATCTGGATACATCAGCTCGGCGTATGGTCGTACCAAGACGCCGATTTGGTACACCAATTCGTCATCTGGGTGTACCAATTCGTTGATTTGGTACACCAACTCATCGTCCGGGTGTACCAATTCGTTGATTTGGTATACCAACTCGTCGTCCGGGTGTACCAATTCGGCGATTTGGTACACCGGAACGGCGTACCGGTACACCGGAACGCTGTCCAGGTGTACCGGTACGGCGTCCGGGTACACCGGAACGGCGTCCAGGTGTACCGGCACGGCGTCCAGGTACACCGGCACGCTGTCCAGGTGTACCGGCACGGTGTCCGGGTACACCGGAACGGCGTCCAGGTGTACCGGCATGGCGTGCCGGTACACCGGAATTGCATAAGCGAGTTCACGTGTGGCGTTGGGGAGCTTACTTGTGGTGTTGGTGAGCTTGCTTGTATAGTCATGGAAGGAGGATAAGAAATGGATGTTATGGGAGGGCAAAAATATACGTGTCTTAACGCTGCTATGATTGACAAATGGGTAAGGAATGGCTGGGAATGGGGGATTCCTATCAGCCATGAGGATTATCTTAAAGCGAGAAACGGCGAATGTCATGTGTTATTAACGCCACGTACATACGTTCCGCAGGAATGGTTCCCCGCGTTACAGGGGAAGAAGCTGCTGGGGCTTGCGAGTGGCGGCGGGCAGCAGATGCCTGTTTTTGCGGCTTTAGGCGCTGATTGTACGGTGCTTGATTATTCAGACGAACAACTTGCCAGTGAAAAATACATTTCCGAAAGGGAAGCGTATTCAATAAACATTGTTAAAGCTGATATGACCGAGCGTTTTCCGTTCAGCGACGCTGAGTTTGATATCATCTTTCATCCGGTATCAAATTGTTATGTTGAGGATGTGTATCACATCTGGAATGAGTGTTATCGCGTGCTAAAAGATGGCGGCGTGTTACTAGCTGGAATGGATAATGGAATAGGGTTCTTATTTGATGATATTGAAAACCCGCCGCTTGTCGTGGTACATAAACTGCCCTATAACCCGCTTAAAAACCATACGCTGCTTGAAAAGCTAAACAGCGAATATGATACCATTCAGTTCAGCCATTCTTTGGAGGAACAACTTGGTGGACAATTAAAAGCCGGGTTTGTTTTAACCAATATGTATGAAGATTACGATAACACGGGCGTACTCAGGGAATATGCGCCGCAGTTTATCGCCACGAGAGCGATAAAACAGGTATAAAGACTGCGGCACAGACGGGCGTCGCGCTTGTGTGCGCTTCTATGAAGCGGGTCCCGGAAGCGCCTGAGCTGGCAGTGGAAAGCGGAGCGCCATGCAACAGGCTGCTGGCTTCCTTGGCCTGTTCACGATGGCTGTCTCATACTTCAGGCTTATGGCGTTTTGGCTGTGGGGTAAGCGGGTCGAACAACATGGTTATGGTATGGTATACTTATTTTTATCTTTAGTATGTGAGGAGTCTATATGGTAAAGGAATCTGAGGGCATGAACTATGCTCCCAAAGGCAAGCCCAATCCAGTAGTCAAGCAGGGTGAGTTTACCTTCGCGGCTATTGCGCTGGATCATGGGCATATCTACGGCATGTGTAATGGGCTTATTGAGGCTGGCGCGGTTTTGAAGAGCGTCTATGACCCGGACCCGAAGAAGGTTGAGGGGTTTTGCAAGAAGTTCCCCGGCGTGATACCGGCGCGTTCCGAAGAAGAAATTCTCGCTGACCCAGAAGTCAAGCTGGTTGCCGGGGCCGCGATCACAGGCGAGCGCTGCGCTCTGGGGCTGCGCGTTATGAGCGCGGGCAAGGACTACTTCACGGACAAGGCGCCGCTGACCACGCTCGCGCAGCTTGAGGCGGCAAAGGCTAAGGTGAAAGAGACCGGCAAGAAATATATGTGCTACTACAGTGAGCGCATTCATGTTGAGAGCGCGGTGTTTGCCGGTCAGCTTATTGAGGAAGGGGCCATTGGCAAGGTGATTCAGGTGCTGGGAACCGGCCCGCACCGGCTGGGCGCGGCTGGGCGGCCAGACTGGTTCTTTAGGAAGGAAAAGTACGGCGGGATTCTCTGCGACATCGGCAGTCATCAGATAGAGCAGTTTTTGTTCTATGCTGGCGTCAAGGACGCGAAAGTTGTCCACAGCCAGATCGCCAACTACGCGCATCCCCAATACCCTGAGCTGGACGATTTCGGCGATGCTACGCTGGTGGGCGATAACGGCGCGACCCACTACTTCCGCGTGGACTGGTTCACGCCTGACGGTCTCCAGAACTGGGGCGACGGACGTTCCTTTATTCTGGGAACCGAAGGCTTTATTGAGCAGCGCAAGTATATGCAGCTTGGTCAGAAAGGCTCTGGCGGGGGACACCTCTACTTAGCCAATGGTAAGGAGGAAACCTACTACCACGTTGAAGGCAAAGTCGGCTATCCCTACTTTGGTCAGCTTATTCTGGATTGTCTCAACCGCACGGAGAATGCCATGACCCAAGATCACTGCTTCAAAGCCGCAGAACTCTGCGTGAGAGCGCAGATACAGGCGGTGAAGATACAGTAACGTGAGTACAAGCGGCGCATGGTTCATCGTGCGCCGCTTGTTGCTTGCAACAAGAGTCCTGTCGCTGGCTGCTAACAATGGACGCAAGAGCGACGAATTATTATAGTGTAGCTATGAATACGCATAAGCATTATTCTTTTTTATCATGTGTTTCATTGCCTCAAGCGATGAAACATACTTGGGCCGGGTTCCTCCTTTTTATTATGGCAGGACTTTTTTTACCAGCGGCGTTGTACGCCAACCCTGAAGCTGATAAGTACAGCGGGCTAGGACGGCCAAGCGACCCTGTGCCGTTCATGGAAAAAGCGCGGCAGGGAACGCTTTCCAACGGACTGCGCTACTACATCATGGAGAATGCGCGACCTGAAAACCGCGCCTTTCTTACACTGGCCGTGAACGCCGGCTCAGTGCTTGAAACCGAGAGCGAGCGCGGGCTTGCCCACTTTGTCGAACACATGGCCTTTAACGGCACGGCGCGTTTCCCTGAGGCGGAACTGCTCGAATACCTGCGTTCCACTGGTATGCGTTTCGGCGCGGACGCCAATGCGTATACCAGCTTTGATGAAACGGTTTATGGCATTGAGGTGCCGGTCGAGACCGTGAACGGCGTCAAGAAGATACCAGAAAAGGCTCTGGCCATCATTGACGACTGGTCTCACGCCGTTACCTTTGCTCCAAAAGACGTTGACGAGGAGCGCGGCGTCATAATGGAAGAGTACCGTATGAGCTTAGGCGCGTCGAATCGCGTGGTGGTACAGCAGTTGATACCGACGCTATTTAAGGATTCGCGCTACGCGGTACGTGTGCCTATCGGACTGCCGGAAATCGTTCAGACCGCGAGCGCTGATCAGATTAAGTCATTCTATCAGCGCTGGTACCAGCCGGATAACATGGCGCTCATCTTTGTTGGCGACTTCGACGGCGCGGCTTTAGAGGCGGAATTGGCGGCGCACTTTACCGCGCCAAAACCCGCGACGCCTATAGTTCGCCCTGAATACGACCTCACGCCGCCAAAACCCGCGACGTTCTCAACCGCTACCTTCACCGACCCGGAGTTCCCCTATACCTGCGCCTACCTTTACTACAAACTGCCGCGGCAGAAGGCTGGAACTGACCTCGCCGCGTTCCGCAAGACTATCATTGATGAGCTTATTGCGCAGATGATGAGCAGCCGTTTTAACGATGCTGCCACGAAACCGGACGCGCCGTATCTGGGCGCGGGATCGTGGATTGAACCGTATGGCGCCTCATCACGCTTCCAGGTTTTGGCTGCGGACACGAAGAGCGGCGGTGTTGAAGACGCGATTCGTGCGCTCTTGCTCGAAAAGCAGAGCATTGAGCGTTATGGTTTTACCGATGCCGAGATTAACCGTGCTAAACGGGCGCTCCTGTCCAGCCTGCAACAACAGGATTCCGAGCGCGACCGGATGGATTCTGATACGTATGTTTCACAGTTTACCAATCATTTCCTGCGAGGCGAACCAGTACCAGACATCTCATGGGAACTAGACGCTGTTCAACGCCTGCTTCCCGGCATCACTGCCCGCGATATTACCCTGACCGCACGGGCATACTTCGCTACTAACGACCTTTCGATCTATATCATTGCGCCGGATAGTGAACTGCCGATGCTGCCTTCAAAAACGCGGGTGCAGCAGCTTGTAGTACAGACCGCTGTCGCGCCCATAGCGCCGCCGGTGAACGAAGACCTCAGCGAAGAACTGCTTGAGGAGGAACCAGTACCGGGCTTCATTGTGGCGGAGGCGCTGGACGAGGAAACCGGCGCACTCATCTGGGAGTTAAGCAATGGCGCTACAGTTATATTGAAGGAAACCGCCAATCAGAATAACCAAATCATGCTGATTGCACAGGCGCGGGGTGGCATTACCAGCGCGGCGGTGGAGCAGAGTGTCAGTGTCCGCCTGAGTTCGGAACTGCTCAACGCCTCCGGCATGGGTCCATACACACGGCAGGAACTGCTCAAGAAGCTCGCCGGTAAGCAGGTAAGCATCAGCTTTAATAATTCAGTGTGGACGCGCACGGTGAATGGCTCTGCTTCCACCAACGACCTCAAGACTCTGTTTGAACTGCTGTACCTGGGTTTTACCCAGCCACGTATTGATGCTGACATCATGGCGGTCGTCCTCGAACAGTACCGTGCTGCCCTCTCTCAGCACACGGAGGTTCCCTTAGCCTACTACAGTGATGAAGTAAACCGAATCCTTGTTGACAACGACCCGCATCTTATGCCGCTTACGGTCGCTGACCTTACTCGCGTAAGCCTCAATGAGGCGCTTGGTTTTGCGCGTCGCACCCTTAACCCGGCTGATTACGTCTTTACCTTTGTGGGGAACATTGACATTGCCGCCATGCAGGACTATACGGAAGCCTATCTTGCGGCGATTCCGTCGGACGGCGAGCGTTTCAATGAGTGGGAGAATACGTCAATCACGCGCCCGATGCAGATGGAACAGAATATCTACAAGGGCAAGGAAGAGCAGAGCTATGTGTATATGGCTTACTTCAATGACGAGCCATTCAGTGAGGCTGGCAGCGCCGCGAGTGAGGCGCTAACCGAGTATCTGGAAATCGTCCTCACCCGCGAAATCCGCGAGAAACTGGGCGGCGTCTACGGCATATCGGCGTCGGTGTCTCTTCAGCCTCTGCCATTTGACGGCGAGCTTGGGATGAATATCTCCTTTGGCTGTGATCCGAATCGCGTTGCTGAACTGAGAGCGGCGGTGAAAGCGCAGCTTGAGCTGGTTGCTAACGGCAACATTGACGTGGACACTTTTGGTAAGGCGGTTGAAGCTCTGAAGAAGAGTTACGAGGTGAGTCTTCAGAACAACAGCTATATCGCGCAGAGTTACGGTAACTCCGCTGTGATATACCGGTCGCCGTTAAGCCGCCTGAACCAGCGTTTGTCGCTCTACGAGGCGCTGACGCCAGCAGATATACAGGCGATGATAGCGCGGCTTCTGCCGAACGGACCAGCGGAGTTTGTGCTGTACCCTGAAAACAGGTCTTAAACCGCTCGTCTCAAGGCGCTTCGGTTGTCTCAAGGTGCTTTCACCACTCGGTGAAAGCACCTTTCACTGAGCGGTTCAAGGTGTTTGAACCGAGTGGTTCAAGGTGTTTGAGCTGAGCGGTTCAAGGTGTTTGAACCGAGTGGTTCAAGGTGTTTGAACCGAGTGGTTCAAGGTGTTTGAACTGAGCGGTTCAAGGTGTTTGAGCTGAGTGGTTCAAGGTGTTTGAGCTGAGCGGTTCAAGGTGTTTGAGCTGAGCGGTTCAAGGTGTTTGAACCGAGTGGTTCAAGGTGTTTGAGCTGATATAACAAAAATAGTAAGAGGCTAGAATGGTTGATGTTTACTATCTGGTACTGGTGGCGCCAACGCTGTTACTGTCAGTGATCGCGCAGATACTCGTGAAGTCCACGTTTGCGAAGTATTCACGGGTGCGCTGTTCCCATAACCTCACGGGACGGGACGTTGCGGCCATGCTGATGAAGGTGAACCGCATCCATGACGTGAGTATACAGGCCACGCGGGGGACGCTCACTGACCACTATGACCCGATGGCCAAGGCGCTTCGGCTTTCCCGCCCTGTGTTTGCGCAGAATTCCATCGCGGCTATTGGCGTTGCGGCGCATGAGACCGGCCATGCGATACAGCACGCTGTGTCCTACGCCCCGCTGGGGCTGCGGAGTACGCTGGTGCCAGTGGCAAATATCGGCTCGGCGGTCGGGCCGTGGCTGGCAATAGCGGGCTTACTGCTGTCGTTTCCCCTGCTGCTCAATCTGGGCATTATCTTCTTTGGCGTTTCAGTGCTGTTTTATGTCATTACCCTGCCGGTCGAGTTCAACGCCTCGGCGCGGGCTATCGCGCTTCTGAGAGAGAATCATGTATTAAGCGAGGGGGAACTTGATGGAGTTAAAAAAGTGCTCACCGCTGCTGCCCTCACGTACGTTGCCGCTGCCCTCACTGCGCTGATGAGCTTTATCCGGCTCATCCTGCTTTCCCGCAGCCAGCGCTGATGTATGATTAAAGACAAATCCTTCTATATAATACTAGCGAAAATTGCCGTGCCTCTGGCGCTGCAAAACCTCATCACCTTTGGTATTGGTCTCATGGATAACTTCATGGTCGGGTCCCTGGGCGATAGCGCCCTGTCCGGCGTGTTTCTGTCAAACCAGATACAGTGGATGCTCCAGATGTTGAACGCGGGTCTGAGCGCGGCGCTGGTGGTTCTGGCCGCCCAGTACCTCGGTAAGAAAGACTCTCAAAAAGCCAAGATTGTCATAAACATAGCGATTAAGTCCGCCTTTGGCGTGGGGCTGGTGTTCATGGTTCTGGCGCTGCTGATTCCGCGCCAGATACTCGGCCTCTTCACCAGCGAGCAGGCTGTGATCGACGAGGGCATCAAGTACATCGGCATTGTCTGCTTCTCCTACGTTTTCTTCTGCCTCAACAGCGTGTTTCTGGCGTCAATGCGCTGCGCCCAAAATACGCGCATTGGCTTTATCAGTTCGGTGGTGGGCTTCTGCGTCAATGTCTTCCTCAACTGGGTACTGATATTCGGCAATCTTGGACTGCCGGCGCTGGGTGTGCGCGGCGCGGCTATTGCCACGGTCATTGCCCGCGCCTGCGAATTCGGCGTGAGCTTTAGCTATGTCCGGTTCAGAGACACGGCGCTCAGGTGGAGGATACGCGAATTGGTCATGCATAACGCGGATATACGGCGCGACTTCTTCAAGTACGGCTTTCCGGTTATTCTGGGCGACATTTGCTGGGGCATCGCGGGCGTTGCGCAGGTCGCCATACTGGGGCGGCTCGGTACTGAAGTGCTGGCGGCAAACACCATCGCCGCCAATCTCCACCAGATGCTGGGCGTGGTCGTGTACGGCATTGCCAACGCAAGCGGCGTCATCATCGGGCGCACCGTGGGCGCAGGCGACTACGACAAGCTGAAACCTTACGCCAACACCTTGCAGGTAATCTTTGTATGCTTTGGCGTTATTACCTCGCTGCTTATCTTTACTGCCAAAGACCTGATCCTCGCTATTGGTTTCCCGAATATCTCGGCTGAGGCCCACACCTATGCCATTCAGTTCCTCTCCGTGTTCTCAGTTACCATCATTGGCACCTCATACCAGATGTCGGTCTTAACCGGCATTGTTCGTGCTGGCGGCGCTACTCACTTTGTGCTTATCAACGACCTCTTCCATGTGTGGTTACTGGTTATCCCATCAGCCCTGCTGTCCGCCTTTGTCTTCCACTTCCCGCCTGTGGTTACTTTTGCCTGCCTCAAATGCGACCAGATCATCAAGTGTATCGTGGCGGTGATCAAGCTCAATCGCTATGACTGGATGAAGAAACTGACGAGGTAAGGAAAGGTGTTAAAACTGCGATGCTCTATGTGGCGATGGACAAGAAACTGTGGATGGCCTCACTGGTAACAAATTAACAAAATGCTTATTCAAACAATTCTTTGCGCTGATATTGGTACATCCTCATTAAAAGCCGCGCTTATTGACCTTGATGGCCGGAATCTGGCCTTTGCGCGGGAGGTTTATCCCCATCGAGCTAACGGTGTGCTTGCGCGGGACTGGGAGGACGCGCTGTACCTGTGCCTGTGTACGATTCGGAGGACGCTTAAGGCGAATGTGGACATTGCCGCAGTCTGCATTTCCGGTAATGGCCCGACGCTCGTTCCGTTTACTTTCACGGATGAAGCCCTGCCGCCGCTCCATTGGTATGATGGCAGGGTCATCTCGCTGTCTCCTATGCAGTCGCTTTTTCTGCCCCATGCCGTCTGGTTTCAAGCCGAGCGATTGAGCGACTATGAGCGTGTACGCTACTTCTTCTCCTCTCAGGAATGGCTCTCGTTCAGGCTGGGCGCGAATCCAGTGAGCGTACTTCCCTCCACAGCTTACCGTCCGTATTACTGGGACGACGTTCAATGCCGCAGCATAGGCTTTCATATTGAGAAATTCCCGCCTTTTGTGAAGTTGGGAAGCATGATTGGCCGAGTCTCCACCCAGGCAGGCTACCGTTTCAGGCTCCCCACAGGAATTCCCATCATTGCGGGCGGTTCAGACTTTATCATGGCGCTTATCGGAACAGGGGCAATCAGCGAGGGGCTTGTGTGTAACCGGGCCGGAAGCTCCGAAGGCGTCAACCTGTGTAACGCTGCTCCCATACAGACCAGTGAACTGCGTATCCTTCCTCATGTGGTGGATGGCCTGTGGAACATTGGCGGCCTTATCCCTGAGTCCGGGAGACTCTTTGACCAGTACCGCGATCAAACCGGCCAGAGTAAACGGGACTATAACGAGCTGCTGCACGAACTGATTCCCGATGATCCCTGTTGTTCTTCAGTGTCAGACATCACTCCACCATCCTCAATGACCCTAGGGCGTTCCACGCTTGAAACCATTGGTTTCAAAGTGCGGGCAGTTCTTGACCAATTCAGGCAGTATGGCCTGTTGCTGACGGAAATGCGTGTTTCCGGCGGGCAAAGCAAGAATTCGCGTTGGAATCAGCTCAAAGCCAATATCACGGACTGTACTCTGCTTATTCCAGAGGTAAACGATGGCGAGCTTGCCGGCAACGCGATACTGGCGGCGTTGGCCTTGGGGGAAGTATCCAGCCTGAGCGAGGCGGTGGAGCGCATGATCCGCGTCAAGCAGCGTTTTGTTCCAAACCCGTGTGTACAGTCTCTCTACACCGAGCGATACCACGCATGGCGCGATGCTCCATCAGTTTTCCACGTCCCAGAGTTCTAGGTCGCGCAATGTGCCAAACCTGGGCAGGCTGCCAAAGCTCACGCGCTTATTCACAGCGCGGAGCGCGAGTTCGCTGTACACGCCTGATACCGGCGCGTCTGCGGCGATACGTTCCTGCGCCTCAAAATAAGCGGCGCGTAAAACGTCAGGGTCAACGCTCTCGTAAATCAAGGTGAGCAGAGCGTCCATCGCGGGATCGCTGTAGCCGGTGTAGGCGTCGTTAGAATCAGCGTAATAGCGCAGATTGCGCGAAAGATTAAACACATTCGCCGGCATCCCCAGAATGGCGATGTCGTAATCGCGCTTTTGTATACGCGCCAGTGTCGCCGGCATATCGGCGCGTTCAATAACAACGTTCAGCCCGATTGCCTTAAAGTTTTCAGCAATAATCGTGCAAACCCGCTCGCGGGTCGCGTTCCCGGTCGGCACCGCAAAGACAAGCCGCGTTGCCGTGTTCCAGCCTGACTCGGCAAGTAATGCCCGCGCCCGCGCCGGATCGTAGGTGTAACGCGCCGCAGCCTCGTTCCAGTATTCGACCTGACTTGACACCGGCGTTCGCGTTACAAACGCCTCACCCTTAAAAATGTTTTGCAGAATCCCGTCGCGGTTAATGGCAATATCCATAGCCTGCCGCACCGCAACATTCAATGTGGCGTTATTATAAAAAAGCGTCTGTACCGTATTCGGCTCCCCACGCTCGGTTCGCAGATGCGGCATATTCATCACGCGCTCATAATCATCAACCAGCAATAATCCCACACCCGGGTAATTCATGTCGATTTCACCACTCTCAAGCTGGGCGCTCAGTTGATTCCCCGACAATATCTTAAAGTTAAGCGTGTCAATCTTCGGCCTGCCGCGAAAGTAGTCAGTATTTGCCGTCAGTGACAAATACTGACCCGGCACATATTCCTTAAAACAAAACGCGCCATTGGTAACAGTGGGACCTTGAAAAAATGCGCAGCGTAATATGGTTTCCACTGGCTCATGTTCAAGGATATGTCGAGGTATGGTTCGCAGACTTGTACCGATTTCCAGCTTAAAAATGTTCAGTGTTATAGGATATTTTGTTTCGACAGACAGCGTGTAATCATCGATCTTCTTCACACCGCTAACGCCGCTCGCGCCCGCCGGAAAACACCCGCTCTCGTCCGTGCCAGCGATGATGCGGTGGGCGCTGGTGTCCCGAACCCCAACCACCGGATTCGAGAACGTGTTTATGGTAAAAATAACGTCATCGGCGCTCACCGGCACGCCATCAGTCCATTTCACCATCTGGTTTATCTTAATGACAAAGACGCGGTTATCACTGGTCTCAATGCTTTCCACCAGCCGGTTTACAAAAACCCGTTCCGGCGTTTCCATCACCAGCGGCATAAACAAAATGCTCGACGCATAATGCGCCATAATATTGTTGGTTGACAGCGGGCTTACCGTTCCCGGATCATTAGTGATACCTACTGTAATAATCTTTTGATTGACCGGCGCAACGCTTTGCTTCTTACCCAACGCGAAAACATTCATGCTTAACACTATCATCAGCATAGTAAAAAATTTTTTCATAATGCTTATAATACCTATCTTCCCCATTCACGTCAAACCGCCACATTACCATACCCTTCTTGACAAGTTTATCGCTTGCCACTAACCATTAGCACGATGGAATTCGCTATCCGCCTCCAGCATATAACAAAAACATTCCACGTACTTGATGAGATATACGGAGACCGCGAGCAGTCCCGCATACGCGGCGGCGTGTTCTACGCCCTAGATGATGTTTCCTTTGATATTGAACAGGGTGTCTGTACGCTTATTGCTGGGGCAAATGGCTCAGGGAAAAGTCTGCTCATGTCAATAATCGCTGGTCTTGAACAGAGCGATTCCGGGAAACTGGAAGTGCGCGGGAAAATCGGACTGGTGTTTCAGGACGCGGACAGCCAAATTCTTGGAGAAACTCCCAGAGAAGACATAGCAATCGGCGTCAGGGGAACATTCTTTTCAAAAAAGAAAGACAGTATCCCTATTGTGGAGAATGCGCTTCGGGAAACAGGTCTTCTTTCGCGGGCAGATTTCCCGTCCCGTTTTTTATCAGGTGGAGAAAAGCGCCGCCTTGCGGTAGCAGGCGTACTTGCCATGAATGCTAAAATCATCATATTTGACGAACCTTACGCGAATCTTGACTATCCTGGGATTGCGCAGGTAAATGTTTTAATCCAAGAACTGCTGGTAAAGAATAGGACAATAGTCATTCTGACCCATGAACTTGAGAAATGCCTCGCGCTGGCAAAAAACTTTATCGTGTTATACGAAGGAAAGACAGCCTTTAATGGAACAAGCGAAGAATGTCTCATGCTCCCACTTGAACAGTGGGGTATCCACAATCCCCTCCACGCAGGCTCACAGCTCGAGGATTTAATCTGGATATGAAAGAAAAGCCCATCGTTTCCCGTTGAACCGCGCCTCCCGCTCCAGCTCCCACAGCGTGTATAGGCTATACTGGCTTCTCTATGTAGCCTGTATAGACTTTTCAGTATAGCCTATACTAGTTTCTCTGTGTAGGTTATACCGGTTTCCCAGTGTAGGTTACACCAGCTTTTCTGTGTATCCTGTACTGGCTTCTCTGTGTAGGCTGTACTAGTTTCTCTGTGTAGGTTACACCTGCCTCTCTGTGTAGGCTATACTGACTTATCTGTGTAAGTTACACCTGCTTCTCTGTGTAGCCTACACAGATTTCTCAAGGCAGCTTAGCAATATTCCGCGCCCTTCTCATCGCCCTTATTGCTCTTTTGTTCCATTATACTGAGCTTATGCCACTGGAACTTGGTGAGAATCAGCCCTGAGTCCTCAAGGGTTTTCACGTTAGGCGCTGCGATTGAAGGAAGGATGCCGAGCTTTTCAGCGATCTCATTCATATTGAGACTTGCGGTATCTAGCAGATGCTGGAATACGCCTCCTGTCCAGCCTTGATTAAGATAGGAACTTATCAGATGATGGGCCGGTCAATAATACCTTAACCACTATTTTTGTATACCTTTAGGGTAGAACATTTTTCAAGGAGGGCTTTGCTCATGTATCATTATGAAGGGAAAACTATCATTGCGTGGTTTTCATATCGACGGGACTACAAGAACAAGAAGGGAGTAAACAAGGTTTGTTATATTTACCCCCGCTACATCAAGGTTGACGGGACCTACCGAAGCATCAAGGATGAAAATATTGATGACAGTGAACGGATCGACATGATTATCAAGAAGGAAGGGCTGGTTGCGGCAGACGTGTGGGACGAGTACGGGTTTCTGGTTACGCTCAAGTTTAGGGTTGAGCCACACCGTGCCTTTGGCCCCAGCACTGTGGTAAACGAGAATGATGATGACGATACTGAAGCGTATCTATCCATCGACGATGAGGATGATACACCCGCGAATGTTGATGGCGGTTTTGTGGTAAGCCAGATCAGTATTCTTTATAACCCTGATTACTTGAACCCCCAGGTTGAGATTCGTAAGTTTAGGGAGTGGGGCTTTATTCAGGCGCTTGAAACAAGTGGAAGTTTTGGAGACCTTTTGCAGAATCGCTTTATCGAATGTAGTCCCCATCCTTATACTGAGGAGCTTGACGCGGTCATTGGCTGCGGTGATTCGTTTTATGGCCCGTTCAAGACGCGGTATGAGGATAGTAAGCTATTCCTTTCCGGCAGGAAGGAACAGGGCTTCCTGATTGGGAAGTACCAGCGGGAAGATATTGAGCCGTACTGTATGCCGGTTAGCGATGCGGAGAACACGAGACAAGTTACTCTCCTGATTGATAAGTCCCTACAGGCTCTGCAAACAGCCCAGCAAGTCGAGACTATAGACTGGATCACTGACGCTGAGCTTGTTGATGAACTAACTCGTATGTTTAAGAAGACTAATACCAGCACACCGAAGAAAATTATCAGTACCATTTCTGAATTCACCAGCCAGCTTGCCATAATCGACATGGATGAGAGAAGAAAGGAACGCTTACGGAACATTCTTGAGCGAATACAGGAGCAGCAAACATACCTTGACGGGCTTATCGCGTACATCTACGAGAATCCCCAGCAGCTTAATACACTCATTGATTTTATTGGTGAACACCGCTTTGACATTTTTGAAAACAAGAACAACAATATCGCAAGGTTGAAAACCAGATTACTTGAGTTACAGATGGAGATTAAATCACTGAGTGAAACAAAGAAGACGCTTGAGGAGCAAGTGGCGCATTCTCAAGCCGAGTGCGCCGACATAAGCAAGACCAAAACCCTGCTTGAGGAGCAAGTTACTGCGCGGTTGGCCGAATTCACTGACCAGTCAAAGGCGCTTGCCCATGTACTCGACTACCGGTTGCTTCAAGACATCTTTCATGCAGATAACGAACCGTATCAGGGAAAGCTGGGGCATTTGCCTGCGCCAAACGTTGTTCAGGCGGACCAGAAGCCGCAGGATACAGGACCGCGTTTTAGTGACTTGGACGGTGGGACGCTTATTGATATTGTGCTGAACTTTATGAAGACGGTTCCACGTGAGATCGAATACAATGACATGGTGAACTATCTGGTTTGTATCACCCAGAGCTTTATCACGACCTTTGCCGGAGAGCCGGGTACAGGGAAGACCTCGCTCTGCACCCTGATGGCCAAATCGCTAGGGTTGGGCAGTCGCTTTGTGGATATATCTGTAGAACGCGGCTGGATGTCGCATAAGGACTTCATCGGCTACTACAATCCGCTCACCAAGAATATGGAAAAGAGTAACAACCGTGTGTTTGACGCGCTTCTGCGCCTGAATGGTGAAACCGGAAACCCCGCGCCCTTCCTCATTCTGCTTGATGAAGCGAATCTAAGTCCTATTGAGCATTATTGGGCTACGTTTTTGCGGCTCTGCGATTTTGATTCCACCTTCAGTCGCTCGCTTGACCTTGGCGGGACTGAAAGCTGGATCATCCCGCCGCAGCTTCGCTTCCTTGCCACCGTGAACTTCGACCATACCACTGAGGAACTGTCCCCGCGTTTTCTGGATCGAAGCTGGATCATCACCCTCAAAAGCCGGAACATCGCCGAGACCCTGCGGAGCGAAAACCCTGAGCCAGCGCCAAGTGAGTCTGACTCTATGCCGCTGGTATCCTACGCGACCTTGCGTCAGGCGTTTGGGGCTGTCCATGACGGGGAAGTGCCGCCACGAGACATAAACGACAAGTGGAATGTCATACAGCATACCTTCCGCCGTTACCGGCTTCCCATTGCCATGCGGAATCAGAAGATGGTGTATGACTATTGCAAAACCGCCTGCCAATATATGGATACTAAAAAGCCGGAAACCAGATTTGCGCCGCTAGACTACGCGGTTTCGCAAAAGATTCTTCCTATTATAAATGGTCGGGGAGAGCAGTACCGGCAGCTCTTGGTATCTCTACAAAAGGATTGTGAGCAATTACCTCTGTGCCATGAACATATTGAGCGCATGATCAGTGCGGCTAAAGAGAACATGGAATACTACCAGTTTTTTGCCAAGTAGGACCGGTATGGAATGTTATCTTCGTCTGGGGGATCACCGCGATGGCATGGAAACCATCGGCTTTCATCAGGGCCGTTCAATAAAGCGCCTCGCGCCAAACATAAGGCTTATCGCGGAATCGTATTACCGTGGTACGCTGATTTTTACTCATGTTCCGCGCCGGATCACCCGTGCCGAACTGTTTCTGAACGACAGTTTCATCGGGGAAGCCGTACTCGACCCGCTTCTCAAGGATCAGAGCGCGGTAGTCGCCTTCCGCTTTGCGTCGGAAGAAGCGTCTCTCGACAAAACGCTACAGGCTGTACCGGGCGTTGGCAAAGATACCCAGCTCTTTCTGTTACACTATGATCTGGTGCATTTTTCCATAAATATGAGCCTAGATGATGGGGAGCTATGCCATTACAAAAGTGACTTTTATGCATGCACCAGCCGTTCCAGCGTTACCGCTGAAAATGTGCTGTCGCTCATCACCAGCCTTTCAGGCGAGAATGACTCAGTAAACCGCTGGATATACGGGCATGGCTCACGCGCCTCGCTCTGGGAAGGTGGTGGCCAGGCAGCGCTGGAAACCTATCTACAGCTCCTTGTCTCGATATATCGTTGCTATGAGCAGAACTATTCCCTGTTCAAGAACAACGTGCGCCATAAGATTGCTAAGGAGAATTTTCTCCAATCGTACAACAAGTTGCGGAGCATCAACACCGACGGCTTGCAGTGGCTGTTCAGAAACAGCACCCGCCTTGCCCGTGTCTCCAGTAAAACCGCGATACAGATCAATGGGCAATATTATCTTCCTTATCAGATGCCGATTGAAACCTCTGTGAAGAGCCTTGATATCTATGAGAACCGTCTGGTGCTGGGCTTTCTGCTTCTCGTGTACCGGCATGGACGGGATACCGAGACACGCATGGAGCAAAGCATTGAGGAGGAAGAGGTACTGCTGTCGTCCCTGCTGGAGTTAGAGGCGATGGAAGGCTCTGTTTTTCTCGCGCCGATTATCATGGCTAAGCGGATGCAACTCAAGGGCGCCCGCGCCCAGTTGGAGTGTTTACGGGAACTTCTGCCAGCACTGGCTGCCCAGTACACGCGATACCGCGAAATCTTGCCGTGCCGCGAAGGAGCGCTCTTTGAAAACGGCCTTCCCAAGAAAACCAAAATCTTTCAGGAGGTACGCACCTACCGGCAAGTTTTTGAGCAAATCCTCGCATGGTATCACTTTAGTGATTTTGCCTTGCTCAGGAAGGGTGTATTTTCACCCCTTAAAAAGATGGATACCATTTTTGAGCATTACTGCCTTCGCCGCCTTCTGCTTATGCTCAACGAAGCTGGTTTTCAGGTAAGTG
The DNA here is from genome assembly GCA_031266875.1 of Treponema sp. Taxonomy (GTDB): domain Bacteria; phylum Spirochaetota; class Spirochaetia; order Treponematales; family Breznakiellaceae; genus JAIRMT01. Next base: position 681 of record JAISAE010000024.1, on the reverse strand, counting down.
AGGCGACGCATTATGTCTACCAGCGCCTTGCCACTGGCGGCGATGCCGACAGCGATGGTGTTGCCAATACCTACCACCTGCGTCGTGGAGAGATACGTGTTACCCTGTACTATACGCCCTATATCAGTGTAGACGATTTTGAGAATGGAATCAGTCTCTTCAAGACCACGAGCAAAAGCAGTTTTTACACACCAGACTTCATGTTTAAGATCGAGTCGTCAGCGTCGCGTGAGGCGTTATATATCATCATGGATGCCAAGTATTCTACGCGAACCATTATCCGCGAGAGTTATCTTCAGAAAACGATTTTCAAGTACGCCTGTGAACTTTCAGATGCACGAAACACCTGGGACACATCCATTAGAATGGTCTGGTTACTTGAGGGTCGTATAGATGATGTAAAAACTGCTGACGCCCTTGAGTGGTTACACAGTTCGTCTCTGGCCAAGCAGTACCATCCAATAGTTTCCTACGGCATTGTTGCCATAAACGAGAAAACCACAAGGACATCGATCATGATGATGCTATGGCAGGAGATCGAGAGGATCATAACGGGAATGTCATAAGGTGTGAGGTTTAGTGAGGTGTATAAGATTAGGAGAGAAAAGAGAGTTTTTTTACGGGAAGTGCTTGACAGATTTTTGTGGATGCAGTAGATTAAGAATAGATAAAGCGAGCGGC
>JAISAE010000027.1 GCA_031266875.1 Treponema sp. | reverse complement strand
AGGGTGCTTTCGGTTTTTAGTATGGTATCCAGTACGATGATGCCGTTGGGTATGCTTATTTTTGGTCCGCTTGCGGATACTGTTTCAATAAACATTCTGCTTGTTGGAACGGGGATCGTCGTAACGCTGCTGGCTATTCCGTTAATAATCAGTAAGACATTGCGTGAAGCGGGGAGGGGGCATATCCAGTAGGCGGCTCGGGCTACGGTTTTGCTAGGTCAATCGCTACGCTCATTCCCACGCAAAACTTCCGCCACATTTTGTCGGACCTGGTCTTTGCTGCGCAAAGCCCTTATCCGGGCGGGCAAAACGTCGTAAACAGCCGGAACGTTATGTGCCATATGCCCTAAAATTTGTTGGCATATTTATAAAAATATATTGACATATTCATAACATTATGTATTAATTTAGCAATGGAGGAGAAATGAAAACAGTAGGCAATTCCAATAGAATAGCATTTTTGGATAATATCCGTTCCTTACTTATCATTCTCGTTTTAATTTTCCATTCGGGCGCAAGTTATGGAACGGGTGTTGAATTCTGGCCGTTCCACGAAAATAACCCTAATGGTATTATAGATTTTTTTATGTTTATTGGCGACGTATTTTTTATGGCAATAATGTTTTTTGTCGCCGGATATTTCGCTCTGCCTGATTTTTTGAAAAAAGGTTTATGTGGATTCATAAAAGGCAAATTAACGCGGCTGGGTTTACCGTGGCTTATAATTACGGTAACGGTACTGCCTGCCATTGATTATATGCATTATGTATTCAATCATATAAAACAGTCTCTGCCTATAATAAATTTTATAGAATATTGGCTGTTAAGCATGAAGAAAATCGGAGAATTTTACGTTGGCTGGATGGATATGTCTACATATTTTTATATGACTGATAATTTTTATCAGAGATATGTGTGGTTCTTATCTCTGCTGTTGCTTTTCTTTGTCATATTCGGTCTATTGTATAAATTGAAACAATATATAATTAAACAAAAGGCAGATACAATAGATTCAACATGGAATATATTTAAAATAGTGGTTATTACTTCTGCCTTAATGATAGTATTATTTGGTTTCATAAGGTTTAATATTTATCAAGAATTCATGGGAAACGGCTGGTTTTCTTTAGGAAATATCATTCAGTTTCAATTTGGAAAAATTGTAATATATGGCTGTTTCTTTTGGCTTGGTACTCGCGCATATTCAGGCAAATGGTTTGGGAACAACGATTTCTGGAAACCGTGGGCATGGGCAATTATTTGTTTCTGCCTTTTTGGATTAAATATGTTGGCATTAAAAAATATAAGTTCTTCAGAAAATCCACTGTTACTCGCAAAAATGGCTTTTTGTGCATTATACCCATTATGGACTCTTTCTTTTCTGGGACTTTTTATCTCTGTTGCATATAAGTATTGGAACCGGCATACGAAATTTAGCATGAGTTTAGCGAAAAACTCATATAATATGTATCTTATTCATTATATTGTCCCATTTACATTTCCGTTAATATTATCTCATGCTGTTATTCCTATATTGATAAAATTTATTATTGTATCTATAGTTACATTAATATTTAGTTATGCCTTTAGCATATTAACAATGAAACGTATGTCAAAAAATATAAAATGATATAAAGTACGGGTAAACTGCGCATAACAGGACTATATGCTCTGTCGTCGTTAGTGGCTCCGGGTTTCCATTCGCCTAGGTCAGTCGGCCTGCGGACTCCTTTCCACGGTTCACTTCACCCACATTTTTGCAGCCCTGCAAAAATGCCATATACAGTCGGAACGTTAGGCGCAATAAACCTTGAAAATTTTCTTGGAAAAAGAAAACGTTATATTTTTGTTTTTTTAGTAATTGTACCTTTTTTATATGGTATTTAATATTTTTTGATTTACAAAAAGCAATCACCTTTTTTGCCATATTATTAAAAAATCCTTTTCATCGCCATATTCAGCAACTTGTTTGTTATAATTTAATCTCCCGAAAATAATTTTATCCACAAATTCTATTTTTCTAAAATTACAGAAATGTTCTGTTCGATAATATTGGGAGTTGGATATGGCTCAATGCTAACCCATGTACTACATCCCTTATCCTTTAACTTTTTCAAGCTGTCAATTCTGTCAAGATAAGGGGCAGAAAATGGCTCCATCTTTTTGCGAAATTCTTCGTCTAATGAAATTAGAGTAATACCATATATATTTGATTTGTCAAGATTTGATAATTCTATAGGTAAAATACCTTTTGTTAAAACCGTGCATTTTACACCATAACTATTTATTTTTTTATGGCTTTTATACTCATTTCGATAATTTCAGATTCTCCATGCATAAAAGGATCGGTCATAAAGCATAGATGAATATTATCTATTTTGTCTTTTAATTTAGGCAATTCAGAATCCAATAATTCTAATGTATTACTGACTAACTTTGGAGTTATCCATTCTTCATAATTCTTAATCCTGCCAAAACGTTTGGCCATTAACATGGCATAACAAGGATAATTACAACCGTGAGAACAACCTTCAATATGATTAATGGTATAATCTCCATATTCAACCTTTGTCTTGTAAACAAGCGATTTTCGTGTAGTATAGTCCATTATTTCACCCTCTCAATAAAAATATCTTGCTTCTCAAAATTTAATGCATGGGACAATTGCCCTATAGTGGTTTTTTCATTTTCTCGTTGTATTTTAATATAACCTTCTTCTTCCAGCGCCCTGATTTCTTTTCTATACTCACTAATTGAATATGTAATGCCGGATATTTCAATAATTTTTACATATAAGGAGCGCATATCAATAAAATTTTTTCCATCAAACAATTCATTTATATTCGCTTTATAATCGATAGGAAAAAACACTTTTAAATGTCTGCTAACGCTTGCCTCTGATTTCTCATCGAATAATTCATTTTGCCCATACGAAGTAACCTTTAAAATATTTTTCCATGTCCTATTCATCTGGTCTACCATGAGGAATAGTCCATCCGTTGAATTGCTCCCATAATACATCCGGTATTTTGGTATATTAGTTGTTTTATTTATTACAGGGATATTTACCACGTACTTGAATATCTTTTTTAGCTCACTTTCATACTTTTGTGAAAAAGTAATCTCGATGTTTTTTATTTTTTCTTGATTGTTATAGAATTCACGGATAAGCCCCTGCCAATAATCACCGTTGGCGATATTATTCATATTATCAATAGTATTCAATTCATCTTCTTCATAAACCAATTCATTATCATCGTCTAATATAACCGATGGCGTTTGAAGTAATAACCTACAACCTTCGCGCAAAAATCCAAAAGTATTAAAATTTAATAATAATTCAATCGTATTATATTTACTTTCTTTAAATTGTTGAAAATATTTAAAATACAAGGTTTTAATTCCGTAAAGATCGATATATAGAAAAACATTTTTATCTTTGCAAATACTTTTAATATTGGCAATATTTGTTTGATAGTTTTGTTTTAAGATAGTTGACATTCCAGAGAACGGCGCAACGTTTTTTTCAAGATCGTCTCCATATTTTTCTTCAATAAAATACGCATGTGTTAATCGACAGGCATGGCTGTTACTTATTTTATTTAAAATAATAAGCGGTGAACCTTCCGATCCGTCATCAAAACGCCCTTTCCCCGCAAAGCAATCAATGATAGCAATGTTATTTCTAAATATCTTTATTTTTTCTAAATAAGGCGCAAGATATTTTTCAAGTATTTCATCTTTTAATTTTGACCATTCTCGCTTCTGTTTAAAAAAGTCTTTGGTATTCGCCATTTCTTTGTCCTTTCATGCTATTATATACTTTTTTAACCATTTGCCTAGTACCCAATTGTCATACCTCTTGCCCAATCCCCCGAAAGAGAATCAGCTCGCTCCCGCCACTAACTCCTTACAACGTAACTAGATAATTATTATAGCATATAGACTTAGCCCCTGTCAAGGTGATTGCTATGACTTGTGAAAGAGAATCGATAGATTCACTGGTATAGGTCAAAGCGAATCCTGCGCCGGTGGCGTAGTTCCTGGGCCTATCACCTTGCTGGACCAGGGTGAAGAGAGCGGTAGCTTGCCGTGCGTGAAAGGTCAGTTCACGCACGGGCTAAGGTTGCCGCTCTTTTTTTAGTCTACCGCGTACAGACGGCATGGTGTTTCTGCCCGGCCGTCATGGAGTGGTTGTCATAGCGCCACGCTGCGGGAAGGCTTCCTGTGGTATGGATTGCGCCCACCCCGCGCCCGGAAAGCCGGAGCGGATATAAGCCGCTTTTTCGGCTCATACACATAAAACTGTCTAAAAGGGAAGGGGCGTAGGTAACGTGTAGATAGCTCCGTCCAGGAGTTGTCTTAATGGTCTCATAGCTGAGATAGGGTTCCGGGATGGTCTCTTGCTTCTATGGGTGTCTGGCACTAGCACTATGGCAAAACGGCAAGCGGGGGCTTCGGCGGATTCGATAAGTGCGTACTGGAACATTTGTTTTGTCATGATTAGACTCTATCAATGATTGATAGAAAAGCACTGGTAAGCCAGCACAATCCAATGTTTATTAAAACCAAAACCGCAGACCCACTCTCACTGGGAAATGGGCGCTTTTGTTTCACGGTTGACTTTACCGGACTGCAAAGTTTCCCGCAAAGTTTTTCTCCTTTTCCCCTTTGCACCATGTCCGAGTGGCTGTGGCACCAGTATCCGGGTGCGCCAAAGGACGATACGCGACTCAGGCTCACCGAGTATGACACCTTCGGGCGTCCGGTTGGCTATGCCACTGATGAACATGACCAAGAACCGCTATTCAGGGGACTGCGGCAGAACGCCCACCGTGCGAACATGGCACGACTGGGGCTGAAGCTGGCCGGCGTGTCTTATGAACACTACACAGCAGAGCAACAGGAGCTTTCACTCTGGGAAGGTATCCTCACATCACGTTTTCTGCTGAAAGGTAAGCTGGTTCTGGTTGAAACACTAGTGCATCCTGATGAGGACACGATCTGTGTTCGTGTCGTATCTAGCCTCGTGAACAAGGGGCTGGCGCTCATGCTTTGCTTTCCCTACGCCAGCCACAAAAAGGCTGGCGAGGAGCCGGTCGAGGACGGCAGACACCATACGAGTGTGGAATGGCAGGGTAAACAAGGCCGCTTAGTGCAACGTGTCATAGACGAGACGTATTACGCAGCGCAAATTCTGGTAGGCGCGGGTGGAAGCGTGATGTTTGATAATAATCATACGCTTACACTGAGAGGGGTTGATGAAATGCTTGAATGTTCGATACGTTTCACGCCGGAATACCGTGCCGATCTGCCAGAAGACTTTTCAACTAGCAAAAAAGCGTGTATTGCGTTTTGGGAACGCTACTGGAACGAGGGCGCGGCAATTGACCTTAGCGGCTCACGCGATCCTCGCGCCGCTGAGCTTGAGCGGCGCATTGTGCTTTCCCAGTACCTTGCGGCGATACAGAACCGGGGCGTGTACCCGCCTGCCGAGACTGGTCTGACCTGCAACAGTTGGTATGGCAAGTTCCACTTTGAGATGCATTACTGGCACAGCGCCCACTTTGCCTTATGGAATCGTGTTGCTGAACTGAAAAAAAGTCTTTCCTTCTATAAACAGATACTGCCTAGGGCCTTAGATATTGCCGCACATCAGGGTTACACGGGCGCACGCTGGCCTAAAATGTGCGACCCATCAGGGTATAACTCGCCATCATCAATCGCGGTACTGCTGGTATGGCAACAGCCGCATCCCATCATGCTGGCGGAACTCTGTTACCGCCGCGAACCAAGCCGCGCCTTTCTTGAGGAATACCGTGAGGTGGTGCTGAAAACCGCCGAGTTCATGTTAAGTTTTGCTCACTGGGACGGCGAACGCTATGTGCTGGGAGCGCCGCTCATTCCCGCGCAGGAGCGTTTTGACCCGCGCACAGTGCTTAATCCCGGGTTTGAGCTTGAATACTTCCGTTGGGCGCTGCGGATGGCGAATATCTGGCTCACGCGGCTGGGTGAAGTGCCAGACACACGTTTTGCTGAAGTCGCCAGCAAACTCGCCGCGCCCGCGACCAATAACGGTGTATACATTGCCCATGAAAACTGCCCGGCCACATTCACAGAAGCGCCGTTCCACACCGACCATCCGTCCATGCTCGCCATGCTGGGCGTACTGCCCGGTGAAGGCATAGATCACGAAACAATGGAACGTACGCTCAAACAGATCTTAAGCGATTGGGATATTTCCTCAATGTGGGGCTGGGATTTTCCCATGATGGCGATGTGTGCGGCGCGCCTAGGCTTGCGCCACGAAGCCGTTGATCTGCTGCTTATGCACACACCCAAGAACACCTACCTCAGCAACGGACACAACGCCCAAGCCGAGCGCGAAGACCTGCCCCTGTACCTGCCGGGCAACGGCGGTCTCCTGCTTGCTGTCGCAATGATGGCCGCAGGCTGGGACAACGATGACGGCACAAGTACGCCCGGCTTCCCCAGCGATGGCTCATTCACCGTACGTTCAGAGGGATTGAGCAAGTATCTGTGAAGCACCACCGGCCTTTTCCACGCCCGCTCACCGGCTCCGCTGTCTCTGGCGCCACCGGCCTTTCCCACGCCCGCTCACCCGCTCCACTGTCTCTGACACCACCTGCCTTTCCCACGTCCGCTCACCCGCTCCGCTGTCTCTGACACCACCTGCCTTTCCCACGTCCGCTCACCCGCTCCGCTGTCTCTGGCGCCACCGGCCTTTCCCACGTCCGCTCACCCGCTCCGCTGTCTCTGACACCACCTGCCTTTCCCACGCCTTTTCCCCTGTCCGCTGTCTCTGACACCACCGGCCTTCCACGCCTTTTCTCATGTCCGCTGTCTCTGGCACCACCAGCTTTTCCCCCAGCCCGCGCTCACACGCTCCGCTGTCTCTGGCACCACCGGTCTTTTCCACGCCTTTTCTCATGTCCGCTGTCTCTGACACCACGCCTTTTCTCCTGGCCGCTGTCTCTGACACCACCGGCCTTTCTCCAGCCCGCTCACCGGCTCCGCTGTCTCTGGCACCACCGGCCTTTTCCCAGCCCGCTCACCCGCTCCGCTGTCTCTGGCACCACCGGCCTTTTCCCAGCCCGCTCACCCGCTCCGCTGTCTCTGGCACCACCGGCCTTCCCAGCCCGCTCACTCGCTCCGCTGTCTCTGACACCACCGGCAAAATAACGCAACGTATAAAGCGCGAATCGTGCTATACTGTTTCTATGAACCAGCCGTTTTATGAAAAAGAACCTCTGAAATCTATTGAGCGGACATTCCCCTTTCTGGTATGGGACAGCCCTCGCGCTCCTTTCTGGTTTCCGCAGCACTGGCACGAGCGTATGGAGATGCTGTATGTACTCAAGGGCAGTTTTAACGTGGACATCAACGGCAAGGCGTGGGCAGGGCAACAGGGCGATATAGTTACGATTGATACAGGACTTATACACGGGTTTTTTGACTCAAGCGAGGATTCGGCGGTGCGTATCTTCCAATTCGGGCCAGACATCTTTAACGAGACCCTCGTCGAGTTACAGAGCCGCGGACTGGCGAGGCCGGTGTTTGGGCAACGCCCCCTTATCAGCGCGAGCGCCGACAAGAGTCTGCATGACAGCCTTGAACGCCTGCTTATGGAGATTGACGCGGAATACAAGCGCCAAGACCCTGGCTACAGGCTGCTGATTAAGGCAAAGCTCTACGAAATAGCAGCGCTGCTCCTGCGAAACACGCCGCCTTTGCCGCAACAGAGTTCCCGCGCCCGCCATAACAAGAAAAATAACACACAACTGCTGGAGCGTATCTTTTCCTGCCTCTACGACAACCACGATGACCCCACCTTTATGCTGGAAGACGCGGCACAGGAAGTGGGTTTGAGCAAATTTTATCTGACCCGCTTCCTGAAAGAGCAGACCGGTCAGGGTTTCCATGAACATCTCACCCGGATACGCTTACGCACCGCTGAAAACCACCTCGCCAATTCAGATATGCCGATTACCGATATTGCCTTCTTATGTGGCTTCCAGAGCCTCGCCTCGTTTAACCGCGCTTTCAGATGCTACATCGGTGTCAATCCTTCGGTGTACCAAGCCCGCAAACAGCTATTCCATGATGTGCCATTGCATGACGCGCCCTCGTGCTAGCGCGCAATGCTTGCTCCGAGGAATGGCGCGGTGCTATACTCCGCCCATGATAACACGAGACCGTTACGCGCCCTCTCCCACGGGTTTACAGCACATTGGCGGGGTGAGAACCGCCCTGTTTAACTATCTTTTCGCCAAAGCCAGCGGCGGCGCTTTTATCCTGCGGCTTGAGGATACCGACCGCTCACGCTTTGACCCAGCCTATGTCAAGAACCTCTACGATACGTTTGCGTGGCTGGGCCTGTACTGGGATGAAGGCCCGGACATTGGCGGGCCTTACGCGCCCTATATCCAATCAGAACGTTTTGCTCTTTACCGGCAATACGCGCTGGAGCTTATCGACAAAGACAAGGCGTACTACTGCTTCTGTTCCCCTGAGCGGCTTGAAACCGTGCGCTCAAAACGGGAAGCGGCGCGTTCCAGCGAAACCGGCTATGACCGCTATTGCCGCGCAATTAAGCGCGATCACGCCGCAAAACGGGCCGCTGATGGCGAGCCGTGTGTGATACGGCTCAAAATCCCGCTTGATAACACAACCCGCTTCCACGATCAGCTGCTTGGCGACATTGAATGGCAGAATAATGACATTAACCCTGATCCCGTGTTACTCAAGTCCGATGGCTTCCCCACCTATCACCTCGCCAACGTGGTGGATGATCACCTCATGGGTATCACCCATGTACTGCGGGCGCAGGAATGGCTTCCATCAACACCGCTCCATGTCATTCTCTACCAGAGCTTTGGCTGGAATCCGCCGGCGTTCTGCCACTTACCCATGGTGATGGGGCAGGATGGCAAAAAACTCTCCAAGCGTCACGGGGCAACCAGCGTTGACGAGTTCCGGCATCAGGGGTATCTGCCGGAGGCGCTGATTAACTATGTAGCGCTCCTCGGCGCGTCCTACATTGAGGGCAAAGACCTGTATACCCTTGAGGAACTGGAGGTGTGTTTCAGCCTTGAGAAGCTGAATAAAGCGCCTGCGATCTTTGATTATAAGAAGCTGGAATGGTACAACGGCCAGTATATCCGCATGAAAAGCGACAAAGACCTTGCAGCGCTGGCTCTGCCCCACGCCGTAGACGCGGGGTTATTTGGGCAAAACAACGCCGCGCCGGACGAGACCCAGGGCCGCGCCTTTATCGAGGCCATCCCGCTTATCAAGGAGCGGGTCTCGTTTTTACACGAGATACCTGAAAAACTCCGCTATCTTTTTGCGGAACCGCCGCTTCCCGAAACAAGCGAGTTTTTACCCAAAGCGATGGATATAGCAAAGACCATTGAGCTGCTGGAACTGGGCCGGGAACTGCTTGAACCGCTTGCTTCTCGCAATGACGCTGACGCCGAAGCCTTTATCAAGGCATACGCCGAGTCCCACAGTGTTAAACTGGGCAATCTTATGATGCCGCTGCGTGTGGCGCTCACGGGTGCGCGGGTCAGCCCGCCGCTTTTCGGCACGGTGCGCATACTGGGAGCGCACGTCTCCCGTGCGCGGGTAGAACGGGCGCTTGCGGCATTGCGCAAAGTGAACGGGCAAATCACCTGAGAGCACGTGAACCGCGGCTCCCCCTAATCTACCCACCGACGCTCCTAATTGAATTGGCTCTATACCTAATTGAATTGGCTCTATACCCAATTGAATTGCGGATTTTCCTAATTGAATTGGGTTTATACCTAATTCAATTGCGGATATACCTAGCGGATTGCGGATGCTCCTAAGCGGATTGTGGATAGACCTGAGCGAATCGCAGATTCCCCCAAGCGGCTTGCGGATATACCTGAGCGGATCGCGGATGCTCCTAAGCGGATCGCAGATATACCTGTACGCAGGGCATCCTCGTCCCACCATGCTGGGGAGCGTCTCCCCACTATGCGGGGACGCCTTGTCCCACCATGCGGGGGAAGCTCGTCCCACTAAAGCAAGCGGTGTTGGGTGCCAGAGACAGTATCAAGGGAATCCACAATCATTAGCGGATCGCGGATGCTCCTAAGCGGATCGCGGGAGATTTAGGATGGCAGACTACATGCTTGCGAAAGACGTACACAACTCTTCCAGATGAGCAAATTATGGCGTTAGGCGCCGGTCATGATTAAACTTGACCATCAGTAAAACTATTCATACAATAGATTATCTTATTATTAATTTTTGAGAGGTAATCATGATTCAAAACATTCCAGAAGTAAAACTTGGCATCATTGCTGTTTCGCGGGACTGCTTTGTGCTTTCTCTGTCGGAAAAACGCCGGGCTGCGGTGGTTGCGGCGTGCGGGAAAAAGGGGCTTGCGCTTTTTGAGGCAAAAACCACAGTCGAAAACGAAAAGGATATGCTCAAGGCTGTGGATGAAGTCAGGGCAGCGGGCTGTAACGCGCTCTTCGTCTTCCTGGGTAACTTTGGGCCTGAGACGCCTGAGACCCTGATCGCCCGTTATTTCCACGGGCCGGTTATGTACGCGGCTGCGGCTGAGGAAACCGGCGATGATCTCATCAATGGCCGGGGCGACGCATACTGCGGTATGCTTAACTGTTCCTATAACCTGGGTATCCGTAAGCTCAAGGCCGTTATTCCCGAATACCCGGTGGGAACCGCCGATGACATTGCCTGTATGATTGCGGACTTTGTGCCGGTGGCGCGGGCGCTTATCGGGCTGAAGAGCCTGAAGCTCATCACCTTTGGGCCGCGTCCCCAGGACTTCTTTGCCTGTAACGCTCCCATTAAGGGCCTTTATGACATTGGCGTTGAAATCGAGGAGAATTCCGAGCTTGATCTCCTCGTGTCCTACAAAGCGCATGAGGGAGACAGCCGTATCCCGGACGTGGTGAAGGATATGGAGAACGAGTTGGGCGCGGGTAACCAATTCCCGGATATCCTGCCCAAGATGGCGCAGTTTGAGCTTACCCTGCTTGACTGGGCTGACCAACACAAAGGCGCACGCACGTATGTGGCTTTTGCGAACAAGTGTTGGCCTGCGTTCCCCCAGGCTTTCGGGTTTGTGCCTTGCTACGTCAACTCCCGTATGACGAGCCACGGCTATCCGGTCAGCTGCGAGGTGGATATCTATGGCGCGTTAAGCGAATACATCGGCGCGTGTGTTGCTCAGGATGCCGTTACCCTGCTTGATATCAATAACTCTGTGCCTCGTGACCTTTATGAAGCTGACATCAAGGGGAAGTGGAACTACACGCTCAAGGATACATTCATGGGCTTCCACTGCGGCAATACACCCCGCTGTAAGCTCAACGACAAGGACACGGCGCTCAAGTTCCAGCTTATCCAGAACCGTACGCTGGAAGGTGGCGGCGCGCCCGACTTCACCCGCGGCACGCTTGAGGGCGACATCGCAAGCGGTCCCATCACCTTCTTCCGTCTGCACGGAAACCCGGACGGTTCGCTCCAAGCCTACATTGCTGAAGGCGAGGTACTGCCGGTGGCGACGCGCTCTTTCGGCGGCATCGGCATCTTTGCTATAAGCGAAATGGGACGCTTCTATCGCCATGTGCTTATTGCCAAGCGTTATCCACACCACGGCGCGGTAGCCTTCGGCAAGTTCGGCAAAACGCTCTTCACGGTCTTTGACTATCTTGGCGTGCCAGACATTGCCTTTAATCAGCCGGCCACTATGCCTTACAAAACCGAGAACCCCTTCACCGCCTGCCACTGTTGTAAGTAACCCCAAACGCGAGGCCCTGGGTCGCGCTCTATGTGAGCAGTGGTGTCTGACTTCATAACACCACGCTCCATGTGAGCGCATAGATTCAGCGAGCCGAACCCACCGTAATCTTTGGTCGCCGCGCTTGTCAAAGCGACCAAGGTGTCTAACGCTTAATAACGTCAAAGCCGCAGTAGGGAACGAGGGCGCTGGGGATGCGTATTGAACCGTCGGCCTGCTGAAAGTTTTCCATAAGCGCGATAATAGCGCGGGAAACAGCAATGGCTGTTCCGTTAAGCATGTGGACAAAGCGGTTTTTGCCGTCGTCATCTTTGTAGCGGACGTTGAGCCGCCGCGCCTGATAGTCAGTGCAGTTTGAGGTCGAGGTAACCTCGCCCCACTCGCCGTTGTTTCTGCCCGGCATCCACGCCTCAATGTCCCACTTGCGGTAGGCTGGCGCACCCAAGTCGCCGGTGCAGGTATCAACCACGCGAAAGGGAATCTCAAGCCCGGAAAAGATTTCTTCTTCTATTAAACGTAGTTCATCGTGAAGCTGGTTGGACTCTTCCGGCAGGCAGCACACGAACATCTCCAGCTTGGTGAACTGGTGAACACGGTACAGGCCCTTGGAGAACTGGCCGGCTGCACCTGCTTCCCGCCGGAAACAGTGGGATAAACCAGCCAGACGCAGCGGCAGCTTATCTTTGGCCAGAATAGTATTGGCGTAATAGCCGCCGAGCGTGATCTCAGCCGTACCCACCAGACAGGTTCCCTCACCAGCCACCGTGTACACGTTGGACTCTTCCCCGCGTGGATTAAAGCCGATGCCTTCAAGGATTTCTTCTCTAGCCAGATCCGGCGTGATGAACGGGGTAAAGCCCTTGCGCTGTAGTATGTCCAGGGCGTAGCGAACCAGACCCAATTCCAGAAACACGCCCTGATTCTTCAGATAATAAAACTTGGTTCCCGTAACCTTAGTTCCAGCATCAAAGTCGATGATGTCCAGGTCTTGCCCCAGCTTTACATGGTCAACAGGCTCAAAGTCAAAGCGTGGAGGCGTGCCGGCCTGTTTTACCTCAAGATTATCTTTATCTTCGTGTCCCACTGGGGCATCAGGATGCGCCATGTTTGGCACACGCCGCGCCTCAGCCTCAAGCGCGGATTCAATCGTGGCAAACTCGGTCTCAGTTCGGGCGATTTCGTCTTTGAGCCACTTGCCTTTCAAGAAAAGCTGGGCGCGTTCACCTGCGTCAAGCTTCCCCTTCATAGCTGAGGCATTGGCGTTTCGCTGTCGCTGTAAGTCCTGGAGCGCTGTACTAAGCGCGGTTTTACGGTTAAAGAGCGACACAACCGCATCCGCGTCCGCTTTCATAAACCGATCGGCGATGTTTTTCTTCACCGCTTCCAGGTTATCAACAATAAACCGGTAATCTAACATAATGAGACAGCGTAGCACAAAGGGCGGCGCGGGAAAAGACGATTACGTTCCCCCGTATACATCAAGCTCGCCGGTGATGAAGGGGAGCGGCTCACTTGCGCCGTCAGGCAGGATGAGGAGTTCCCCGTCCCTGCCCACGCCTGCGATTTGCCCAAACACCTCAGTTCCGGCGTCAGCAGCGCCAGCCAGAAAACGTACCCGTTCACCGCGCATATACAGCAGGGCTGAAAGCCGCTCGCGCCAGTCATCCGCAGGTTCCTCAATCTCCTGAAAGAGACGGCCTAGTATGGCTTCAAGCAGGGAAAAGCGGTTGATCGCTGGTTCAGGGTTGCCGAGCGCAAGAGCTATGCTTGTGGCTTTTCCGGCCAGGTCCAGGGGAAAACGTGACTGAGCAACATTGACGCCAACGCCGATATACACGTTTGTTCCGTCAGCTTCGGTGAGGATACCCACCGCCTTTTTGGAACCAAGCATGATGTCGTTTGGCCATTTCACCCGAAGCATAGGGGCAAGTGCCGGCGCAAAATCACCAATGGCAAGCGCCATTGCAAGGCCAGTTCTGAGCGTGAGTGCTGGAGGGATGGCAGCATAATCCGGGTAACGCAGTAACACCGTGAAGAAGAGGTTTTGCCCGCGTTCAGCCTGCCATGAACGACCCCCGCGACCGCGCCCGGCTGACTGGAAATCCGCCAGCAATACGGTTCCGTGCGGAGCGCCCTGTTCGGCAAGCCGCCGCGACTCGTCCATGGTACTGTCGGCCATTTCACAATAGTAAACCGGCGCGTCAAGTGGGTGCATGATCGAAAGTTGGTGCATACATGATTGTATGGCCTAAGCTGCGGCCTGGATAGGCTTCTCAAAGGCGCGGGTGGCGGCTACACTCAGGGCATGATTGTTAAGTCCATCAAAAAGCTCATCAGTAACACGCCGCAGGCGCGGAAAACAGAGTGGATCGGCTTTGTCGCGTCCCGTTATATGGCAAGGGGCCAGCGTCGTTCGCCATCCACCATACTCGCCATTCTGGGAATCGCAATCGGGGTTATAGCGCTCATCGTCATTATCGCGGTGATGAACGGGTTCCAGTTGGGTTTCATCGAAAGCATTCTGGAAGTATCGTCATATCATATACGGGTTGAGGGTGCGCCACTTGATGACGCGGAACGAACAGTGCTTGAGACGCAGCTTGCCACGGTGAGCGGGGTGAGCGCGGTATCGCCATTTAGGGAGTTTCACGGGATACTGCGGGGAAAACAGCCGGGACAGCAGACCGCCGTGATACGCGGGGTGGCTGTTGACGCGCTGGAACGCGACGCGGGACTGCGGAACAAGCTGGAGATGGAGCAGGGAAGCTTTAACCTGAAAGACAAACGTTCCATTGTTCTTGGCGCGGCACTAGGCCAGCGCCTGGGTCTGCGTATCGGTGATGAGATAACGCTGCTCTCAGTGGCTGGCCTTTTCCCCCAAGACGCGGAGGCGGCTGATTCCACCTTCTTCGTAAGCGGCATGTTTCGTTCCGGCTTCTACGACTATGACCTGAGCTGGGGCTTTGTGAACCTTGACGCTGCCGAAGAGCTGGGCGGTCCAGGCATTTCGCTCGGCATTAAGCTGAAGAACCGCTGGCAGGATAGCCACGTCCTGAACCTGATGCGCGCCCTACCCGAAACTAAGGGGCTTACTTTAAGCAGTTGGCGCTCGTATAACCGCGCCTTTTTCAGTGCGCTGCGTACCGAGAAGCTGCTCATGTTCGTGCTGGTGGGGCTTATCTTCATTGTCGTTGGGATAAACATCTTTCAAGCGCAGCGCCGGGTTGTGCTTGAGCGACGTGAGGAAATTGGTCTGTTTCGCGCACTTGGCGCGGGGGAAAACGCGGTCAGGCTCATCTTTATATGGGACGGCTTTATCATCGGGCTTGTGGGCGCGGGAAGCGGTCTGCTTGTGGGGCTGCTCATCGCCGCAAACATCGCGCCCCTGTTTACCGGCCTTGAGTCCATTGTGAACTGGTTCATTGGCATACTGAACGCGGCGGCAGGTCTTCTGGGCGGCAGGTCTATAGCCAGTTTCGCTATTTTCTCGCCAACGGTGTTCTATCTCAAGGAGATTCCTTCACGGCTTATTTTCTCTGAGGTATTCCTGATATTCCTGTTTGGCTTTCTATCCGCGCTTGTCGCAGCCTGGGTAGCGTCCGGCAAGGTGTCGCAGACCAAACCCGCAGAGGTCTTACGCTACGAGTGAGCAACCAGCGGCAATGATTGCGGATTCCCTTGATACTGTCTCTGGCACCCGGAACCGCTTGGTTGACACCATCGCCTCTGGCACCCAACAACGTCTCTGGCACCCACCACCGCTTGCTTTAGTGGGACGAGCTTCCCCCGCATGGTGGGAGGACGACTCCCACCATAGTGGGACACAGACTCCCAGCGTAGTGGGAGGACGACTCCCACCATAGTGGGACACTGACTCCCACCATAGTGGGACACTGACTCCCACCATAGTGGGACACCGACTCCCAGCATGGTGGGACAGCGACTCCCAGCGTAGTGGGACAGCGACTCCCAGCATGGTGGGACAGCGACTCTCAGCGTAGAGGGAGGACGACTCCCACCATAGTGGGACAGCGACTCTCAGCGTAGAGGGAGGACGACTCCCACCATAGTTGGACAGAGACTACGTGAGAAGT
>JAISAE010000018.1 GCA_031266875.1 Treponema sp. | reverse complement strand
CAAGACATCGCGCTGGCTTTACGGGAGACATTTGTTTGGGGCCTCTGTAATTCATCGGGGTGGGTTTTTGGGTTTAATTTTTTTGCCCCCCCCCCCCCCCCCCCCCCATCTATATTTTTAATCAGTTTGAGTATAGATGGGATACTATTTACCCAAAGATGGACTCTAAAACAATTTCAAATACTCAAAGAAGAAATATATGAAGACAAAACCATCTTTTACCTCATTGTTTACATTGATCTCTGCGAGTATCATTATATTTACCATGATAACTATGATGGTACTATTTTTTATCAACTTCCGTTCAATTACGAGTAGGCAGGTTGAGGCGAATATGCGGAAAACCTTTGATCATGTATATGACATCGTGATTGCTCAATTTGAATCATGGTCGGAACTGGCATGCCTTAGTGCTATCGGCATCACGCCTTTGATGGCTGTGGAATCGCCGGATCAGGCGGCTCTCCGCAGTTTTATGGGGCGTGTCATCGCAACCCAAAGCGTGGTTACTACTATGTATTGTTCCAACAATCTTGTCTGGAACCAGCCTGATGGCTATGTCGTCTATAGTGATGGTAGTATTCCAGCTTCTGATTGGGATAATACGAAACAGACATGGTTTATCGGCGCAAAGGCGCATCCTGGACAGGTTGTATACTCAGAGCCTTATATAGACGCAACCGCAAGGCAGCTTATCTTATCCATATCAACCAGCGTGTATGATGAGTTAAGGGGGGATATGGGAGTTATCTCTGCGAGTGTCTCTATTATTTCTCTGGAGGATATGCTGCGCAAGAATAGTACGCTGCCAGAACAGCAGACGTACTTATTGAATAAAGAGGGGGCCTTTATCACAAATAAAGACCAGACTGCGGTGCTGAATAAGAATTTCTTTAGCGAAATGGGACTAGAACGTTACCGTAACAATGTACTCTCCGCCTCTTTGTTTTCCGATATGGATGACGAGGTATTTATCTATTCAGTGCTTATACCGGGAGTCGATTGGATTCTTGTATCAACTATTCCGGCGTCGGTGGTATTTACCGAAGTGAACCGCCTCTTGTTTGTTATTCTTGGAGTCAGCATTGGATTACTGTTGCTATCCACGCTGCTTACCTTTTTTATTACAAGAAAAATGGCGCAGCCTTTTACCGTGCTGGAGCAAAGCGTCGCTGTCCTGATGGAAGGCGATTTCTCCAAAACCTCGCCGGATTATGTCCTCAAGGAATCATCCTGGCTGTCCTTTGGCTTTAATACCATCAGTAAAAATGTCTCTTCGCTGATTAAAGCGATTGAGAAAAAAACCGTGTTCATCAAACAGATAGGAGTCAAGCTTGCGGAGCGGATGAAGGCGTCCGCAACCGAGCCTGCTGGCATCCGTACCGCTATCCAGAGAATAAAAGGAAAATCCAGTGAGCAGGCCGCGAGTATCGCAGAAAGTAACGCGATAATAAACCAGATCGTTAGGAACATTAAAGACCTGAATGACGATATAGAAAAACAGTCGGCAAGTATTTCCCGTTCTTCCGCAGCTATAGAGGAAATGACGGTGAATGTTGCCCCAATAACCCAGACTTTGCTACAGAACGGGGAAAACGTCAAACAACTCCAGGGCGCAACAGATAAGGGACGCGGCGCACTGCAACTTATGACTGCCGACATCCATGAGCTGGAGAAAGAGTCCGGCCTTCTTTTTGAAATCAATCAGGTGATACAAAACATTGCGAGCCAGACTAGCCTCTTGTCGATGAATGCCGCTATCGAAGCCGTCCACACAGGGGAAGCGGGCAAAGATTTCGCTGTAGTTGCGATCGAAATACGCAAACTGGCGGAATCCTCAAGCAAGCAGGCAAAAATAGTGTCGAATATCCTCAAAAAGATAAAACGGTCACTTAACGGCACTGAATGCAGTTCCGAGTCTGTGATCCACCATTTTGATGCTATTGATAGCAAGTTAAAAATCGTATCGGAGCAGGAAGCCGGCGTCAGGACAGCGATGGAAGAAGAGGACGCTGGAAACAAGGAGCTACTGGAAACCGTCGGCACGCTCATTGAGATAACCGGACACGTTAAGCAAAGTTTAGAGGAGATACTTTCCGGCAGCCAGCGGATCATCGACCATGAGCAACGGCTTGGTAGCATAACAATGAACGTGCCGGATAACAGCAATGAGATAGTAGTACGTATAGAACAACATATAAGCACCGCAGTGCTGTGCGCCGAAGAGATAAGCGATGAGAACAGGCAGGAAGTTGATACACTGATCAAGGAAATCTCCCGTTCCAAGATCGAAGATACCTGGCTTCCCGGCGGACGGAAGAATCTGCTTACTATGGCTAAAGCCTGGTGTATGGTGTTAAAGACAAAGGCTGTGGACTGGGGTGTTCCTGCCACAGAGGGGGCGGAACTGGCGGAGCTAACCGCTGAGGCCGATATTGTATTGACGGAAGCGCAGAACAGTAGGCGGACGCCAGCTATGACCGAAAAATGCAAGATGGCGTTCGATGCACTGGCTGAAAAGATGCATTCTATAAAAAGTCAATACTTTTTAAGTCCGACGCTTACAGACCTTGACTTTGCCGCCCTTAAACTGCAACCCACAGACTCAAACTACTCGCCAGTTTCAGCGCCAAGTTCCCGCGCTGAGGCGGATGTTTCCTGCGCCGGTTCTCACCAGCTTGAGTTGCGCCCGCGTCCAACTACCGGTTCCCCGCCCGACCCTCACCGGAACGATTACGGTTATCGGATTTACTACGGCGTTTTACCGCAGAAGGGAGCCTCTGTGGAGGTGAAAAAGCGAGAACTGGTACAAGCGCTGGCAAGCGGCAATAACCTTCCCTTCTCCAAATCCACCTACCGGCAGCAGGATATGTTTGATTTTGCGCAGGAGGACAGCGGAAAGTTAGCGTATTTTTGTGTCCGTTACGAAAACAGTAAAAGGGACTCAGGTCCGTGGGATTCTCTTTCCTCCACTCTTATTCCGTAATGGATTAAAGAGAGCTGCCTTATTTAAGCACTAAGCGTTCATGGCGAACTACTGCTGCGCTATGCAGAGCGTGGAAATTAAGTTATATTTTTGCAATGACATTTGCTGATTTGGGTCTTTCGTCCTTCTTTGTTGAGCGGCTTGGTGTGCGAGGCATAAACGCGCCAACCGAGATACAGCGCCTGGTTATCCCGCACGTTCTGGCCGGGGAAAACGTGCTGTTCCGTTCAGCCACTGGCACCGGGAAAACCTTCGCCTACCTCCTGCCATTGTTTGAGCGCCTGCTTGTCACTGAGGTAGAAGGCGCATTCCCCCGCGTCCTCATCATCGCACCTACCCTGGAGCTTTGTTCTCAGATTAAACAGGAAGCGGATTTTTTGTTAAAGGATAAACCGTACCATGTGAGTCTACTAATTGGATCAGCCAACATGAGTCGGCAGATCGAGACGCTTAAAAAAGACAAGCCCAACATCATTGTGGGAAACACAGCGCGGCTGCTCCAGCTTGAGCGTATGGGTAAGCTCAGGCTGAGTCGGGTTGAGACGCTGGTTCTGGACGAAGGTGACCGGCTCATCTCTGACGAGCTTCTGGCTGAAACTACGGCGCTTCTGGAGCGTGTAAACTCGCGCCAAGCTCCGGCGTATCAGACTCTGGCGTGTTCGGCAACCATGTCCCCTCAAAGCCGTGAGCGGCTCGTCCCGCTTATGGGCGAGGCGGTCATTACTCTTGAAACTGAGGAACAGGAAATCCTGCGCGAGCGTATCAGCCATTGGGCGTTTTTCAGCGAGGAGCGGCGCAAAATCAGCGCGCTTTGCTCCCTGCTTATAGCGAGCAAGGCGAAAAAGGCGCTGGTATTTACTGCCAGAGGCGGTCAGGTCGGGAACATTGTGTCCCAGCTTCAGTACCACAAGATCGCGGCTGTTGGCCTGCACAGCGATATGGAAAAAAAGACGCGCAAACAAGCCATGGACGCCTTTCGCTCTGAGCAAGCGCGGGTACTGGTTTCAAGCGACCTTGCCGCCCGCGGCCTTGATGTTCCGGCCATCACCCATATCATCTCCCTTGATGTACCGCTCAACGCTGAAGCCTACATTCACCGCGCCGGGCGCACTGCCCGCGCAGGACGGCGCGGTGTGGTTGCAACCATTGGCGACGCGGAAGACCTGCGCCGCTTTGCCCAACTGGAAAAAAAGCTGGGCATCATTGTTTATCCAAAGGTTTTATACAAAGGAAGCATTGTTACGCCGGACACGGAGTAGTTGCCAGCCGTTGTTCTGTTTCCCGCAAAAGCGCGTCCAAGCCAGCGCGGGTTTTGGCGGATACCGCAATCGCCCCGGGAAAGCGGGCGCGTAGTTCTTCAAGCCGCTCAGGAACAACGCGGTCGCTCTTGTTAAGCGCGATAATGCGCGGAACCTCGCCCGCCCCTAATTCCTCCAAAACACGAATGGTGGCGTCATACTGCTGTTCCACCTCGTGATCAGCCGCGTCAAGCACGTGGATCAAGAGCGCGGCACGAGACGCTTCCTCCAGCGTTGAACGAAAGGCATCAACCAGATCGTGCGGCAGACGCCGGATAAAACCAACCGTATCCACAAAGATCGCTGTTTTCCCTGATGACAGGCGCTGACGGCGGCTGGCCGGATCAAGCGTGGCAAATAGTTCATCTTCAACAAAGACCTCAGCGCCGGTAATGGCGTTGAGCAGCGATGACTTCCCGGCATTTGTGTAGCCAACCAGAGCGCAAGCATTGATACCCCGCTTTTCCCGTAACTCCCGTTGCAAAGCACGTTGCTTGCGTACTTCCTCAATATCAAGCTCCAGTTTATGAATACGCATTTGTACCTGACGCCGGTCGGTTTCCAGCTTGGTTTCGCCAGAACCTTTGGTACCATAACGCCCGCCCCTTTGCCGCGAAAGGTCAATGTACTTATGGCTCAACCTCGGCAGCGAATAGCGCAGGCCGGCAAGCTCCACCTGAAGCGACGCCTCCCGTGTTTTGGCGCGATCAGCAAATATCTGGATAATGAGTTCGCGCCGGTCAATCGCGGGAATACCAGCTATGTCTTCCCAGTTGCGCTGCTGCGCCGGCGAAAGTTCCCAGTCCAGCACCAGACAGTCCGCCTCCAGTTCCTTTACCTTTTCAGCCAACTCCGCGGCCTTACCCGTTCCCATGCCGTATTTCGCTGACTTCTCGCGCACATGAACCAGTTCCTGTGCGGCGATTTCAAGCCCCAGGGTCTTGGCAAGGCTCGCTAGTTCTTCTGAAAGAGACTCAGCCTCTTCTTTTGCTGTTGTTCCGTCATAAACGCTGACAAGCGCAGCGCGGGTAGCTTTCTCTTCAAGATTATACATATTAGGCTAAGTATACCATCAAGGCGCTGTAAGCGGCCATAATCTGAAAGGGTTGTTTGTTTAGGGCTTGCGTAACTGCCTTCCCATGCTATATTTGTCCCCATACTGCGGGACACGCGGAAATCCACGCTTGTGGAGATAATGTAAGACCGGGGAGCATTGGTTAAAACCACGATAAAGCTCTCTAGAGGAGAAAGTCTTTGCGAAAACCAAGCCACGCGCCCTGGCAACCACCGATGAACCAAGAATCCCCCGCCTTTAGGCAAAGGGACTTATCAACGCTCTTCCCCCATCTTGACGACGCTTCCCGTCATCTCGTTGACCGTATCCCCGCGCTTGTGGAAGAACTCTTCCCCCTGCCCAGACGATTCCGCGCCGGACTCCCGTATGATGTGGCCACGCTTTCCAGCCTGCTCACCTTCAGCCGGGGCGAGCGGGATAGCGCCTATCTGAGAAAAGCGCCGCTCCTCTCAGCATACCTGCGCTACTTTCTGCCGTGGAACGTGTACCGGCTGTGCAGACTGCTTCCCGCCTTGCCGCTCGCCCTGAGCGACGGGGACAGCATTGTTGACTTGGGGTCTGGGCCGCTTACGCTGCCGCTCGCGCTCTGGATTGCGCGGCCTGAACTGCGGAAACAACGGCTGGAACTGCGCTGTGTGGATAAGACCGGCACGGCGCTTGACGCGGGTAAAAAGCTCTTTGACGCCCTGAGCGGCGGAAACAGTACCTGGACTATCCGCTTGATTCACGCTTCCCTGGGCGCGGAGCTGCGGGGG
The DNA here is from genome assembly GCA_031266875.1 of Treponema sp. GTDB lineage: Bacteria > Spirochaetota > Spirochaetia > Treponematales > Breznakiellaceae > JAIRMT01. The sequence continues at coordinate 1,965 of JAISAE010000018.1, read as the reverse complement.
CCGAAAGCCGCCCTTGTTACAGCGATCAATGTGTTCAATGAGCTGTTCTGGGATATAGCCCACGGTCAGCCAGCGGCGCTTACAGCCTTCGCGCAAAGGAACGCGCAGTTACTCACCTCGCTTATCACTGAGACTGCTTCGGTGCTTGTGGTGGAGCCGGGGATTCCGCAGTCAGGCGCGTTTATCGCCGCGTTACGCGCCGCGCTTATCGAGCGAGGCCGTCCGCCCTGTGCGCCTTGCCCCCACGCGGAACGCTGCTCCTGTTCAGACGATGGTGTGAATCACGGCAAAGCCAAGTGGTGCCATTTCGCCTTTGACACGAGCGATGCGCCAAAACCTTTGCTCCAACTTTCCGACGCGGCTGGTATTCCCAAAGAACGGGCAACCATGAGCTTTCTCTTGACAGGCAAGCCGGACAATACGCCAAAAGGTGCTAAAGACCAGCCCACCACGACCTTTCCCTTGACAGGCAAGCCAGACAACACGCCAAAAGGTGCTAAAGACCAGCCCGCCACGACCTTTCCCCTGTCAGGCAAGCAGGACAATACGCCAAAAGGGGTTATAACGCGGGTCATTTCCGACGCCTTTCCAGTAGGCGCGCCTTTGTACGGCAGATATGCCTGTTCATCGCAGGGTCTTGTCCTCCTCACTGGAAGCAGAACCGCGCTGGAACAGCGGCCATCTGGCGCGTTGCTGTGCCTTGATCAGCCGGATGAGCGCGTCTCCCTGCCGCGAGACCCGAAAAGCCACGCGCTTGTGTTTAAAATATAGGCGCCTTGACGCGACTGTTCCCTTTCAACGTCCAGCACAGGTATAGCCGCCTCAAGCAGCGCTGGACAGACAGCGTTATGTTCCATAACCCCTGAACAGTTATGCGGATGAATATTAAAATTATGAGGGAACATATTGAGCTTCTCCTGCTGAATAATGAATTCATAAGGATAGCTATTGAACCTTACCTTATGAATAGTAAAATTAACCAGATAAAGATTGAAATTCATCAGAGACATAATGAACTTCACTATATGAATATTGAAGCTATATAACGGCAGATTGGACTTCAGCGTATGCCGTTTGAAACCAGACGGAGACGGGTTAGACTTCACTGGATAAAGATTGAACTTCAGCGATGGAAGATTGAGTTCAGAAGTAAACGGATTGAACTTCACCGAAGGCCGATTGAATTCAGACAGAGGCAGATTGGGATTCAACGGAGGCAGATTAAACTTCAGCGATGGCCGATTGATATTTTGCGGAGGCAGACTGAGCTTCACCGGAGGCAGATTGAAGTCAGACGGAGGCAGATTGATATTTTACGGGGGCAGATTGAGCTTCGGCGGAGGCCGATTGAATTCAGAAAGATACCGATTGAAGTCAAACGGGGGCCGATTGGAATCCAGTTTGCACATAAAGGGTTAGGGATACTCATATAAGGACTGCGGATTCGTGGATTCGGTTCTCCTGTGAGTCGCGGGATTAATGGGCTAGTCTTTCCTATCCAGAAACACCCTGTCTCGCTTGGCGCTGGAACAGCGCGTGCTGATGCGATGAATCACGCGTGCTGTGGTGCCAGAGGCGCGGGAGGCGTTGGAACAGCGCGTGCTGGCGCAACGAATCACGCTTGCTGTGGTGCCAGAGGCGCGGGAGGCGTTGGAACAGCGCGTGCTGATGCGATGAATCACGCTTGCTCTGGTGCCAGAGGCGCGGTAGGCGTTGGAATAGCGCGTGCTGCGGGGATGAATCACGCTTGCTCTGGTGCCAGAGGCGCGGTAGGCGCTGGAACAGCGCGTGCTGATGCGATGAATCACGCTTGCTCTGGTGCCAGAGGCGCGGTAGGCGCTGGAATAGCGCGTGCTGACGCGATGAATCACGCTTGCTCTGGTGCCAGAGGCGCGGTAGGCGTTGGAATAGCGCGTGCTGCGGGGATGAATCACGCTTGCTCTGGTGCCAGAGGCGCGGTAGGCG